>CANREE010000079.1 GCA_947629545.1 uncultured Lachnospiraceae bacterium
AGGGAGCAGAACACATCCAGCCCCGCCAGGGCTTTGGCCGTCTTCTGGATCCGGTTTACCTCCGCGCCGATCCGGTCCCGCACTTCGCAGAACAGATCGTATTCCAGCGAGAACAGCCGGTCCTCCGCGCCGAGGATCGTGCTTTCCATCTCCTTCAGCTCGTCCGTCGTGTACCGCTCCGCGTTGGTCAGGGTCTGCTTGCGGATGAAATAATCCGGCACCAGGCTCTTGAAGGAATTGGTCACTTCGAAATAATATCCGAACACCTTATTGTATTTGACACGAAGATTCTTGATCCCGGTCTTATCCCTCTCCCGCGTCTCAAGATCGGCAAGCCACCCCTTGCCTTCCGTTTTGGCGTGGCGCAGCCTGTCCGCCTCTTCGCTGTAGCCGTCCTTGATGATGCCGCCCTCTCTGGTCGCAAGCGGCGGATCCTCCTCGATGGCAGTGTCGATCAGCGTGAACAGATCCTCCAGCGGATCCAGATCATTCATGATATTCATAAGCAGCGGGCTGTGGAAATCTTTTAAAAGATCCCGGATAAACGGCAGCATCTGCAGAGAATTCTTAAACGCGATCAGATCCCTGGGATTGGCCGACTTGTAGCTGATCCGGCCCAGAAGCCGCTCCAGATCGTACACCGGGTTCAGATACTCCCGGATCTCCTCCCGGGATATGTAGCTGAGGTTCAGCTCCTCAATGGCCTCCTGCCGCCGCAGGATCTCATCGCGGTGGATCAGCGGCTGTTCGATAAACGTCCGCATCAGCCGCGCACCCATGGCCGTCTTCGTCTTATCCAGCACCCACAGAAGGGAGCCGCGGCGCTGTTTCTCCCGAAGGGTCTCTAAAAGCTCCAGGTTCCGTCTCGTGGACGTGTCGATGATCATGTACTCGCCGGTCGTATAAGGCAGGATCGTCGTGATATGGTCCAGGGAATTCTTCTGCGTCTCATACAGGTATTCCATGACCGCGCCGGCCGCGATCACGCCGGCGTCGTAGTCGCCCAGCCCCAGACCGTCCAGATTCTGCACATGGAAATGTTCCCGCAGCACCCGCCGGCAGGCGTCGTCCGCGAAATACCGGCTCTCCAGCGCGGAGACCGCCATCTGGTAATGGTTCCGCAGATCGTCCAGATCGACGCCCGACATGACGAACGCCTCGTTGCAGATGATCTCCGAAGGAGAAAATTTATTGATCTCATCCAGGAGACTGCGCTGGCCGGTCACCTCGCTGACCAGATAGTCCCCGGTGGTGATGTCGCAGATGGAGATCCCGTAGACGTCCCCCATACATACCACGCCCATCAGGTAGTTGTTCTTCGTCTCATCCAGCGCCTGGCTGGCCGTGATGGTTCCTGGCGTCACCACGCGGATGACCTCCCGCTTCACCAGTCCCTTGGCAAGCTTCGGATCCTCCATCTGCTCGGCGATTGCTACCTTGTAGCCGTTCTGCACCAGCTTATAGAGATAAGAGTCAACAGCATGGTACGGCACGCCGCACATGGGCGCCCGCTCCTCGAGGCCGCATTCCTTGCCGGTCAATGTGATATCCAGCACCTTCGACGCCGTCAGCGCGTCCTCGAAAAACATCTCATAGAAGTCGCCAAGACGGTAGAACAGGATGCAGTCCGGGTACTGCTTCTTTGTTTCCATATAGTGAACCATCATCGGAGATAATCCGGCCACGTTAATTTCCTCGCTTCCCCATATAATAAAACCCTTTGCTCTCTTCCAGATACACATCCACGATCTTTCCGATCAATGACACGTCTCCCGGGAAATGCACGACCGTATTGTTGTCCATCCGTCCCGTCAGATACCCGTCCAGATGATCGTCCGGCTCCTCTGCCAGAACCTTCTGCACCGTATGAAGGTCTCTTCCGCAGACTTCGACGGAGATTTCCTGCACACGCTTAAGCAGACGGTCAAACCGGTCCTTTACCACATCGTCCGGCACCTGATTTTCCATCTTCGCGGCCGGCGTCCCGGTCCGTTTCGAATAGATAAATGTAAACGCGCTGTCGAAGCGTACCCGTTCCACCACATCCAGGGTCTCCTGAAAATCTTCCTCCGTCTCTCCCGGGAAACCCACAATGATGTCCGTCGTCAGAGAAATATCCGGTATGGCGCGGCGAATTTTGTCCACCAGCTCCAGATACTGCTCCTTTGTGTAGCGCCGGTTCATTTCCTTTAAGATCCGGCTGCTTCCGGACTGAACCGGCAGATGCAGATGATGACAGATCTTTTTCGCGGAGGCCATCGTCTCGATCAGCTCGTCCGACAGATCCTTCGGATGCGAGGTCATAAAGCGGATCCGTTCAAGTCCCTCGATCTGATCCACCTGTTTTAAAAGCTGCGCGAATGTAACCGGCGTATCAAACGTCTTTCCGTAGGAATTCACATTCTGTCCCAGAAGCATCACTTCCACGACGCCCTCAGAAACCAGCCGCCGGATCTCCGCGATGATATCCTCCGGTCTGCGGCTCCGCTCACGCCCTCTCACATAGGGCACAATGCAGTAGCTGCAGAAATTATTGCAGCCGAACATGATGTTGACGCCGGATTTGAACGGGTATTTGCGTTCTACCGGAAGATCCTCCACGATTCGGTCGGTGCCTTCCCAGACGTCTATCACCATATTGTTCTTAGAACTGGCCGCCGTTGCGGTACCGGACTTCGTCGGTTGGGACAATGATGCAGGAATCGCGCCGCCGGCCTCCGTTCCTGTCCCCCCACGCAATTCATAACGCCTGCACAGAAGCTCCGCCAGCTTAAAGATATTATGCGTTCCGAAAATGATATCCACGAAGCGGTAGCTTGTCCGAATCTTCTCCACCACCTGCGCTTCCTGCATCATGCAGCCGCAAAGAGCAATGATCATGTCCGGATTTTTCTTCTTGATCGTATTCAGATAACCCAGGCGCCCGTAGACCCGCTTGTTGGCGTTCTCACGCACCGTACAGGTATTGTAAAGCACGAAATCCGCGTGCTCATCGTCCGTCTCCTGATATCCGATCTGTTTCAGGATTCCTAAAAGCTTTTCCGAGTCGCGGCTGTTCATCTGACAGCCGAACGTCTGGATGCAGCACGTCAGCGGCCTGCCGAGCCGTGCGCTCTCCGCCTCTGCATACCGCTTCGCCTTCGCCGTGAAATAATATTGCCGGTCCGGCTCTTCTTCCGGCGGAGGCAGTTCCAGGTTAATTTTATCAAAATCAATGTATCTGTCCATATGTTTCTGAACCTTTCGTTCCTGTCCGTATGACCGGCATTCTTCATGGGACATACAAAGCAGTGGACGCCACCGGCGCCCACTCAATCAGCCGTCTTCTTTATTTTACATGATTCGAAGACTTTTGCCAATATCAAAATTTCGAACTTTACGCAGTCTTCCGGCAGATTTCTTCCCGGGATTTCTCCCGTCTGACGAAACTGCCATGGTCAGTCGATCCGTGTAAATCCCCAGGAATCCCAGAACCATTGACTGACTGAACCGTCCGGGCTTCGGAAGAAAAGACGCGGCAGAACATTTACCGCAGCCATGCTTCTTCCTTCTGGCAGGGCATCTTCGACATTCGTCGCATCCGTACCGCCTGGCATAGCATCCGACGTACGGTTCAGCAAACCGTCTGGCGCACCGCTTGACGTTCTGCCATCCGTACCGACCGTCGTTCCGTCTAGCGCTTCGAAAGCTGTCGATCCGCCGTCCTCCTCCACATCCGACAACCCGACCGTCATCTCCGCCACATCCGTTCCCATATAGGACGACATCCACTGGGGCTTTATCCCGTCAGGGCCCGGTTCATAAACAAACAGATGCTGAGACCAGTTCTTCTCGTCCTCGCTGACCCAGAACGGACGGCTTTTGCCGAAACGGCCGATCTTCCAGCAGAGAAGAAGCAGTTCCTCTGTCCTGTCGCCGTCGATATCACAGCACAGCACATCCTGCACCTTGATCTCCGGCGGCGACGACCAGATACATTCGCCATCCTGCAGGACACGGACAACACGCTTTTCAAGACTCACTTCCATATCTGCCCCGGCAGTCCCGGCTTCCGCACCTGACGATGGACCGGAAGACTCTTCCACTGAATAGCCCCGCAAAACCTGTCTCCCGCTTTTCCACTCGATCCAGCGGGGCAGAAACCATCCGGCGTGATATCCGTACAAAAGAATGGCAGCGATACCCATAAGCAGGGCGACCGGCAAAAGTATCGAAAGAAGCCGCGCCGCCCCCGACTTTCTCATCTCAGTCCGCATGCTCATTCCCAGCTGTACAGATACCGGTAGCTCAACGTCCAGTCAGGCTTCGTGACGGACGGATCCTTTTCGAAATAACCCTCCGCGTTGACATTGATTCCGCGCATCTCCCGCCATTTGCCGTCGGTCAGTCTGTCATCTGCCGGCCAGGCGAACTGATAGAAGGAATATACGCTTCCCTGAGCGATCTTCAGCTTTCCGTCCACATTGACAATCACATGGATTGTGGATGGAATATCGGTCCCCAGTTCCAACACCTGCCCATATCCGGTGGCCACGTCCACAACGACAGCGGCCGGACATTCCCGGGTGGCCACGATCCCATTTTCAGCCGGAAGATCCTGCATCAGTTCGATCCAGAAATGTTCCAGCGTGCCGCCGTAGCTGCGTATAAACTCATATTCCTCGTCGGTCAGGACTTCGTTCGTAAGCTCCTTGACAGATATTTCCTTCAGCGTTTCGGCGATCTGCGAAAGCCGCGACAGGTTCTCCCTGTCCGCATCGTTCAGCAGACTGTAAACCTCCAGCCCTTTCGCCGTCCGCTCCGAAAGCGCCTCAAAACGCGCATATACAGACGGCTCCGGCTCCACATAACCACGGTCGTCGTACTCCTCATAACCGCCGCCCATTTCCGCGATCACCTGCTTGGTATAAAGGACGGTATCATGCTTCAGCTCCGTATAACTGCCTGCAAAGCATTCCAGATCCTTCTTCGCCCACTCCTCGTTCTGCATGAACATCGGATAGCCTTCGCCCTTTTCCTCAAGAAGCGGCCGCAGCGTATCCAGCCACCCGGAATACAGGCTCTCCGTCCAAAGTGCGTCATTGCCGGCGGAGAGTTTCTCCCGAAGGGAATCCATGTTCTCCGCATAACCCTCATAATTGGACGAACCGGTTTCATCCAGAATCGCGAGTGCCTTTTCACTGCCAAGAGCCGCCGGGACATCCAGCACATCCGGAAGCACACGGCCCGGCGTACTGTCGTCAACCAACAACTGCATGACTGCGGCATCAATCGAAAACCGCTGTCCCATAAGGCGGAAACCAGGCTTCGCACTGTCGCCGCTGTCGTCGGAAGGCACCGCGTTTACTGCCGGCGGAGCGAAATAAGACGCCAGTTCCCGAAAACGGGAAAATGCATCCGCATCGCCGGTCATCTCCGCAAGATCAGTGACATTTCCGTATACCTTCTGATAAACTGGTAGGTACTGATCGATTCCCGGATCGTCGCTTTTTCCAGCGAAAAATGCCGTCACATCATAAATCGACTGCCAGAGCCGGTAAGCCTCCTCATCTTCCGCGAACAGTTTGGTAATCAGAACGGCGACTTTGTCCGAATCGTCGTCGCCCTGCTCAAAATGCATCCGCCCGTACAGCATCATGGTCCGGAAATACCGTTCCAGCTGCTCGTCGCCTTCATAGTAACCGCGCGGGATATACTGGGTGTAGTCTTCGTTTCTCGCGGAAATACCGGAGACCGACATTCCCTCCGCATTCAGGATCTTGCCGATTTCTTCCTCAGCCGCAGCGTTCACGTCCGCAGGAAGCTCTACGCCGTCATCCATCAGCTTTGCGCCCACACCAAACAGCAGAAGACACCGTCCGGCGGCCGCTTCCCAGTCTGTGCCCTTCAACGATTCGTAAAGGGACGCGCTTTCCGAAAGCATACGGCTGCTCAGCGCGGACAGATTATCCGAAAGATACCCCTTCTCCAGATTCTTCATCAGATGGCTGAAAAAAAGATGATACGTATGCATCAGGGAATCCACCGTCACAAAGCTCGGTTTGTTCTCATAGCGGTTGTTCTCATAGATTTCGAAAAACTCGTTGCCGGCAGTCCCGTCTACGGAAAAACCATTCCTGGCAAGCAGCTCCTTTACGCCGTCTTCAAGGTAGAACTGATCCAGATTCTCGACATTGCTCAAATCCGTATTGACTGTGTAAGGCTGCACCGCGGCAGCGACATCGACCGTGATTCCGGCTTGTTCGCCTTTCAGCGGACTTTTGCGGATTGACAGCTTCATTGCTTCAGCTTCCGCGGAACCGCCGTTTTCGGTCGCCGCTCCGGCAGAATCGCCTGAATTGCCGTTCCCTGCTTCACTTCCGCCCTCGTCCTGTCCTGCGGACTGCGGGCTGTCGTGCGAGCTATCCTGCGACGTTTCACTTACGTCTCCGGTTTCCTTCGCACCCGCTGAATCCTCCGTGCCCGTCTGGGCTGAATCCGAACTGCCTCCACGGCTGCCGCAGCCACTAAGAACGGTGGACAGGGCAAGCACTGCAATCAGCAGAAGCGCTCCGAACCGTGATGTGAATCTTCTCCTCTTCATGCTAAAATCCCCCTTTCAGAAATGGCGCTGTTCCATTTATGCGCGATTTTCTATGAGCTGTTCATGCGCTTATTCATTTTATGCGCTGTTCATGCGCTATTCACTTTGGACGCCGCCGTATTTCTTGCCGAGATCGGTAATCGAGCCGTCCGCTTCCCTGATAGAAATACTGTTCAGCGTCCCCCGCATGTTGGCGCGTATGGCCTCGATATACTTTCGGCGCAGATCCTCCTGCTCCTTTTTCTCTTCTTCCGTCAGACCGACGGCCTGCGATTTATGGTATAACGTGTTGATCCGGTCGATCATTTCCTGCGTTATCATATTGACCTATCTCCTTGATTCGTTCTCACTGTGTGGTTCTCTCCGACTGCATGGGCGCCACACGAATTCTCAGTCTCCGCGCTCTGAAAACGTCTGCACAGACTTCTACACATTCCAGTACCTGCGTCTCTGCTCCTCATCCAGATTCGCCACGAAATTGATCTTATATTCCAGAAATTCCCGCAGATCGATCAGAATATGAAAGATCAGCGCCCGGTTCTCGAATTCATCCGCTGACGTAATCGGGTCGCCTTCCCGCATATACGAGACCAGCTGATCCAGCTGTTCCAGCTGTCCGGTCGGCACGTTCTTTTCGACCACGAATTCCGCCATCGCCGTCATATACGCCGCGATATGGCGCGATTCCTGCGGCATTGTGCGGATCCGCGTGATCTCCATGTGGAGATTACTTAAGACCGAGCACTGATTGCGCCGCATCTCAAAGTAATCGATATAATACCCCGGATGGGACTGGAATGTATTGCCCTGATACTCGTTGGCCTCGTTGATATAATGAAGGAGCAGCCGTTCCAGTTCCCGCAGTTCTTCCCAGACGTCCGATTCCAGCTCCTTTCCTGAAAAATAAGCCGCCAGATGCATAATGATGATCTGAAGCCGCCGCTCGGTATCCTTCATCCAGTTAATGATGTCCTGCCTGCGGTGGCGGTTGTTGGTAAACAGGTTCAGGATCAGGGCGATCGTAATGCCGATCAGAAGCAGATACAGCTCGTTGGCAATCGCGTGGATACTGAAATCCATCGTATCCAGAAAATGCATCCCGATGACCGCATTGACCGACAGCGCCGATCTCCACCCGATATAATCGCACAGAAGCGTCATGATCATCAGGAAGCACCCATAGGCGAACCAGTCGCTGTGGAACAGAAGAAGCGTCCCGCGGGCAACAAACACGGCCGCCACAAACGTAATGATCCGGAACAGGGACAGCTTCACCGTCTCCCACTTGGTGGTCAGGATCGTCAGCAGCGTAATAGAACCGGCCGAGGACGCAAAGTCAAGTCCGAACAGATGGGCCAGATACATGGCAAGGGCGCTTCCGAAACCGATCTTCGCCGCCTGCAGAAGGATCTTCCAGTGCTGCTTCTTCTCCATAAATGTGTACTCCCCCCTGTGACTTATTCCCCGATATCGCCTATACGTCCAAATCTTTCATTTGAGCGGCACCGCACGTCACTACCATTTATCCGGTTACACTTCCCTCTTCCAGTTCCTCGCCGCCGCAAACATATCCGAAGAAATGTGGCAGTATCCGCCCGGATTCTTCTCCAGATATTTCTGGTGGTATTCCTCTGCCGTATAGAAATTCGCGAGCGGCAGCGCCTCGACCGCCAGCGGCCGGTCATACTGCTTCTGCAGTTCTGTAAGCGCCGCGTCGATCACCTGCCGGTCCGACGGATCCGTGTAATAGATCCCGGTCCGGTACTGCACGCCCACGTCCCCGCCCTGACGGTTCACGAGCGTCGGATCGATGACCTTGAAATACTGCTCCAGAAGCTCCCTGAGCGTGATCCGCTCCGGGTCGTATGCGACATGGACAGTCTCCGCGTGACCGGTGTTCTCGTATTTCACCTGCTCGTAAGTCGGATTCGCCGAGTTTCCGTTGGCATAACCCACCTCCGTCCTTACGACTCCGGTCAGGCAGTCAAAATACCGCTGCGTACCCCAGAAGCAGCCGCCGGCCAGATAGATCTCGTTGAATATTCTCTCTGCCATCCTGTCGCCTCCTCGATTTTCTACGCTTCCGCGCCGATTCCGGCCACCGTCACGTTTTTAACCGCCACAGCGAACGGGCCGTCATAGACCGCCGACTGGTACCGTTCTTTCGAAAAAACCATATGCTGCTGCGCATCCAGAATGCTTCCATTCATGGAACCGCCGGTGACAAGCTTTACCTGCTCTCCGTCATACAGATACGCGAGCCGGATTTCGCCTCCGAAATGCCCGGTCATGGAATCCATCTGGAAGTCGGAGAACAGCACGATATGCAGATACGGCTGCTTCTTCATTTCCACAAACGGCACCGACCCGGTGGGCACCTGGAGCCAGCGGTAGACGCCGGTCGGTTCGATTCCCAGATAGTAAGCCATGCGGGCGTTGCCTGGAATCGTCTTTATAACGCCGTTCTCCATAAGCGTCCGGTCGATCAGCGGGATTCCCTGCCGGTCGTAGGGCTCCGCCGCCTTCAAAATAATCGTCAGCGGGTCGCCCTCTATCTGCTCTCCCTGTACATTCTTACCGACTGCATAATCAGAATAATGCTGGTAGATCATACCGGCGTCCGCGCGGTCCACATAGTAGCTCATGATCGTGCTCATCTCGTCGCCGGACAGAATCACCGTATATTGTCCGGCCGGCGCCGCTTCCTTCGCGCGGGCGCGGTCCCTGGTCTGCTCCATGGCGTGTTCCACATCGCTGCGGAACGTATCGATGTCCGGCTCTCCGAAACGAAAGACATGATGGGTTTCCACATCCTCCGGCGTCAGGCACTGGATCACATACTCGCCGTTGATATTAAATGTCTCCCAGCTCACGTCAGTGCCCGCGGAATTTACCACGCGGGTGATCTTTTTCACCGCAAAGAACTCCGCGGAATTGACGAAAACGTCTCCTAGCGTATCACAGGAAAACAAGGCCTCCGCCATGAACTGAATATTCTCCTCCGGCGTCCGTTCCGCGAACGCGCTCTTTGACGGCACCATTTCCTTCTTCCCGCTGTCAAACAGCGGATAATAGGGATTGCGGACAAAAGACGCGGCATGATACGCGGAGCGAAGCGTCTCCTTCAGTTCCGCGTCGTCCATTCCCGGATAGACCGGCACGGCGGAATCGCCGACGAATTTCTGGCCGTTTTCCTCTGACTCCGCATAGACGCTGACCATATAGTCCTTAAGCGTGGTGCGCCGCTTCAGATCCATGGACCTGCGGATGAAAAATGCCTCCGCCGACCAGGAACGGGTTTCCGTAATGCTGTATGTGTTAATGTTAAGCTCTTTCAGAGCTGATAAAATCTTATCGATCATAGTTTCTCCTTTTGATATTTCACGGTTAAGTCACGATTATTATTGTCATTATCCCAGCCGGATCCGCGCCTTCATATAGGGACCGCCGTCGGACACCTTGACCCACTCCTTGTAGCCCTTGCCGCAGAATCCGCTTCCGGACAGTTCCGGCGACGGCGACATCATGCTGATGGATTTCAGAAGATCCGGCACATAGCCGGTCAGTACGATGGGCGAGAATATTCTGCCGGTAAGCTTACCGTCCCTGATCTCCCTGGCGATACTGACCATGCACTGGATCCCCCAGTTCTTCGGATCTTCCATGCCGCTTCGCGGTTGTTCCAGCAAAAAGCCGTAATCGATGGACGCGATCATATCTTCCACGCTGTCCGTGCCGCCTTCAAACCAGGTGTTGGTCATGCGGGTGTAGGCCTTGCGGCGGTAGCTCTCCCGGCGGCCGTTGCCTGTCGGTTCCGTGCCCAGGATCCGTGCAGACTGATAATCGCTGATACCGGTCTTAAGAACGCCTTTGTCGATCACCACCGTGTCATGGGCCATGGTTCCCTCGTCGTCGAAGAAATAGCTTCCTGTCTGCTCATAGGTAGCCGCACCGTCATGCATGGTTACAAGCGGCGACGCCACGTACTGACCGATAAATTTCTCCGCCTGGGCGCGTTTCTTCACGAACATATCCATCTCCACGCCGTGGCCGAAGGCCTCGTGGACGATCATACCGGTGACCTCCGGTGAGCAGACGCAGTCATATTCCCCGGCGACCATCGGCAGGCTGTCCAGCAGTTCGATTGTCGTCTTTGCCACTTCTTCTACATCCGCGCCCAGCTGATCCAGAAGTTCCATTCCGCCCAAAGCAGAGACAGACCGGAAGCTGCTCTTGATCTCCTGCCCTTTCGCGGCGATCGTTCCGGCCATTCCGGTAGTCCAGAGGATGCTTTGCTCCAGATCCTTCTTCGGCGACAGGAATAATTTGGAGGTACGGTTCCAGTTGATCCGGACGACGCAGTCCAGGATCTGTCCGTTTACAGCCAGACCGCGGTCGCGGACCGCCTTCATTTTCTCCAGGATCACGTCGTCGCCAAGCTCCTCCGGGTCATTCTGATACTGCGTGCTGTCAGAAAAGACGATCTCTTCCTCCTCCGGCGCTGTATATTCGTTCTCCGCAATTCCCGCCGGCAGGGCCGCCGCCGACATAGCGGCCGTCTCGCGGATCTGCTCCAGAATATCCGGGATCTCTTCCTCCGTGATCTCGTTAAAGGAATGCTCCGACCAGTGCTTTCCGTCAAATACCTTTACCACAAATCCTCTGGCGGACATCATGCCGCTGCCGCTTATGGAGGACAGACGGCGGTTCACACTGTATGACTTCTCCTTACTGTCCGCCGCAAGAATCGACGCATAAGGGTAGGTCATTTCGAGCTCCGCCAGCAGCTTCTTAAGAAGCGGCCGGACAGACTGTATATAGGGACTGGGTTTTACTTTCATAGATGCCTCCTTATATAATTTTTCCTAACCTTCGAAATTCACGTAGCAAATCATTTCTGTTCGGCGCAGGCAGTAGTTCACTGTATGTTTTCTTTCAGCAAATACTGGTCCGCTTTTTTCTGTCAGAAAGAACGGCTAAGCCTCAATATAAATGACCGAAAGGCTTACGAGAAAAGTATACCGTATAGAAATGATTCTGGCAAGCAGATAAAACGCGCCGGAACCGTTTTTTACGCGATTCCGGCGCACTTTTCAGTTAAGTTTCCGGTTATTACTAATATGCTTACTGCATTACATCAATATGCAGAAGTATATCAGTGGCGTTTCTTTCTTATGTGAGTAACATATATCGCCCGAATATTCATCGGGAATTGTCGCCTCAGTCCGCGCATTTACGCTTCCTGCGACTTCGCCTCCCGCATCACTCTCGAAGCGATCTCTTCCTTCAGCTCAGCGATAAAGGCTCCGATCTCCTTCTGCCCTTCGTCTCCGGCGAAACGGCTGCGGACGGCGATCACGCTGTTCTCCGCTTCCTTCTGACCGACCACGATCATATAGGGCACCTTCTGAAGCTGGGCCTCTCGGATCTTGTAGCCGATCTTCTCCGAACGGTTATCGGTCTCGACGCGGATGCCGGCGTCGTCAAACTGCTTCGCTACCTGCTCGGCGTACTCCTCGTACTTGTCGGAGATCGGAAGCACTTTCACCTGCACCGGCGCCAGCCAGGTCGGGAACGCTCCAGCGAAATGTTCCGTGATTACGCCAATGAAGCGCTCGATGGAACCGAACACCACGCGGTGGATCATCACCGGACGGTGTTTCTGTCCGTCCGCACCCTGATACTCCAGTTCAAACCGCTCCGGCAGCTGGCTGTCAAGCTGGATCGTACCGCACTGCCAGGTGCGTCCGAGGCAGTCGGAAAGATGGAAATCCAGCTTCGGGCCGTAGAACGCGCCGTCGCCTTCATTGATCGTGAAGGTCTTGCCCATGCCGGTGATCGCATTTTTCAGGACGTTCTGATTGTATTCCCACTCCTCCAGCGTGCCGATGTGATCCTCCGGCATCGTGGAAAGCTCGATCTCATAATGCAGCCCGAACGTGGAATAGACCTCGTCAAAGAGCCGGACCGTCTCCTGAATCACGTCCTCCATCTGCTCCCTCGTCATAAAGACGTGGGCGTCGTCCTGGGTAAAGCAGCGCACGCGGAACAGGCCGTGAAGCGTACCGGATTTCTCATGGCGGTGGACAAGGCCCAGCTCGCCGACGCGCATCGGCAGCTCGCGGTAGGAATGGGGCTCGCTCTTATAGACCAGCATTCCGCCGGGGCAGTTCATCGGCTTGATGCCGAACGGGATCTCGTCAATCACCGTCGTATACATATTCTGCTTGTAATGCTCCCAGTGTCCGGAACGCTCCCAGAGCTCGCGGTTTAAGAGGATCGGCGTGGAGATCTCCATGTAGCCGTACCGCTTATGGACCTCGCGCCAGTATTCCAGCAGCGTGTTCTTAAGAACCATGCCCTTCGGAAGGAAGAACGGGAAGCCGGGGCCTTCATCCGCCAGCATAAACAGGCCCAGTTCTTTGCCCAGCTTGCGGTGGTCGCGCTTCTTGGCCTCCTCAAGCATGGTCAGATAAGCGTCCAGTTCCTCTTTCTTACCGAACGCGGTCGCGTAGATCCTGGTCAGCATCTTATTGTGCTCGTCGCCGCGCCAGTAAGCGCCGGCAATGCTGGTCAGCTTGTAGGCCTTGCCCACATCCTTGGTGTTCATCAGGTGGGGGCCGGCGCACAGGTCGGTGAACTCGCCCTGCTCATAGAAGCTGATCTCCGCGTCCTCCGGCAGGTCCTGGATCAGTTCCACCTTGTAGGGCTCTTCCTTCTTCTGCATGAAAGCGATGGCTTCCTCCCGGGGCAGCGTGTAGCGCTTAAGGGGCAACGCCTCCTTCACGATCTTCTTCATCTCCGCCTCGATCTTCTCCAGATCCTCCGCGGTGATCGGCTCCTCGAAGTCGATATCATAGTAGAAGCCGTCGGCGATAGACGGACCGATCGCCAGCTTCGCGCCCGGATACAGACGCTTGATCGCCTGGGCCATCACATGGCTCGCCGTATGACGCAGGACAGCCAGTCCCTTTTCGTCTTTAGCGGTTAGGATATTCAGGGTGCAATCGTGATCCACCACGGTGCGCAGATCCGCGCCCTCGCCGTCGATCTCGCCCAGGCATGCCACGCGTGCCAGCCCGGCGCTTAAGTCCGCCGCGATGTCGATGACCGTCATGGGCTGGGCGTATTCTTTGAAGCTTCCGTCTTTCAAGGTTACTTTCATGTTCATAAACTCCTCTCTTATAAAAAATGTACTCCGCTTCGCAGAAAGAGAAAATTACAGGAATCGCTTCTTCGGCGTCTTTCCTGCACGCAGATACTAAAAAATCCCTTCCTGCAACTGCTGCAAGAAGGGACGATTTTCAAATCGCGGTTCCACCCTTATTGAGTGAGCGGGCATGCCGCTCAGACCACTTCATTCGTGAAGATAACGGATTCACCGGACCCGATTAAGGGCCGCTCGGGGATGGTCTTCACGGAAATCTCCCGCAGGACGCTTCCACCGTATGCGTCCCTCTCTGGCCGTTCGCTCTCCGCTACTGTTCCCGTCAGCGCGTTTCCTTATCATTAACGATTATATGCGCGGCGGGCGGGTTTGTCAAGGAGTTTCTGTCTTTAAGCCAGCAGCCAATCGATCAGAAAAAGGGATTTGATCCCGTCGTAGGAATTAATATAGTTTCTGTCCATTGATAATACGA
>CANREE010000080.1 GCA_947629545.1 uncultured Lachnospiraceae bacterium
TCCACCGGTCCTGTGATCGGACATTGTTCCCCCGAAGCCCAGGCGGGAGGCCCCATCGCGCTGGTGGAAGAAGGCGACCTCATCCATTTGGACGTACAGCAGCGGATCCTGGATATCGTTGGAGTGAAAGGCCGGCACAAGACGCCGGAGGAGATGGAGGAAATTCTCGCCGAGCGGAAGCAGCACTGGCAGCCCAGACCCGCGAAATACCAAAGCGGCGTTCTTCGTTTGTTTTCAGAACTGGCCGCCTCTCCCATGAAGGGCGCGTATCTGGACTATGAGACGAATGGCGGCGGTCACAGGAATGCCGCAGCCTTATAAAATCACAGAATAAGCGCCGGAAGCCTTGATTTTACCGGCTTCCGGCGCTATTTAGCAGGTTATGATAACTTTCTCTTGTCCCCCCTCAATAATCCGTCACATCAAACTCCCGGTCCTTATAATAATATTTCCGGTCCTCTTCCGTGATCTTCCGAAGGATCCGGCACGGGTTGCCCGCGGCGATCACATTGTCCGGAATGTCCTTTGTGACCACGCTTCCCGCGCCGATCACCACGTTATTTCCGATCGTGACGCCGGGAAGAATGACCGCGTTTCCGCCGATCCAGACATTGCTCCCTATGGTGATCGGAATCCCGTACTCATAGCCGGAATTCCTGCTGTCCGGGTGAACAGGGTGGCCCGCCGTGTAAATGGAGACGTTGGGCGCGAGCATCACATTGTCGCCGAACGTCACCTTGCCCACGTCCAGGATCGTCAGCCCGTAGTTGGCGCTGAAATTCTCGCCCGCCTCGATATTCCATCCGTAATCGCAGTGGAACGGCGGCTCGATCCAGATACTCTTCCCGGTCTTTCCGAACAGCTTCTTAAGAAGCTCCGGGATCCGCTGCCGCTCCTCCGGTTTCAGCCGGTTAAACTCATAGATCAGCGCTTTACACGCTTCCCGTTCCTCGGTAAGGCCGTCCAGCCACGCCTTATATGGCAGGCCGTTCAGCATCCGCTCTTTCTGGTTCATAATGAAGCCTCCTCTCCATACACCTCGATCTGGCTGAGCGCAGGGAACGGCGACGGATCCTCCGATTTGATCAGGCGGCTCAGCCGGATCCATTCTGTGCGCTTCTTTTCGACCCGTAGCTCGTGGGGAAGAACGCTCTTCTCCATCTGCCAGTCCACACTCGATCCGTCGGAGAAGGAAAGCGTCACCTGCTTCCACCAGTTGTCGTGCGGAAAATCTGCCCGTGTATAGAGTACGATCCGGTCGATCACCACCTCCCGGCCGAATTCCACGGTCAGCTCCGCGTCATCCCTGCGGTTGATGCCCCAGGACTCGTAGGGCCAATTCCCGTGGGAACGGTTCTCGCAGACTCCGTCGATGGCGTTGCGGGCAGCAAACACCGCCTCGCCTCTGGTCTCCGTATTGGCGTGGGCGTGGGGATAACAGCCGGTATCCTCGTGCTGGTCGTACACATTCACCGCCAGGTTCCGGCATCCGGAGATCTCCGTTTCCCCGGCAGGCCGGACGTAAAGATAATGCTTATCCCCCGCAAATGCCTTCGGCGAATAGCTGGTCTTCTTCTCGCCGAAGGGGATCGTATAGCTTAAGACGTCTGTCTTCAGGAAACACATGGCCGGCCCCAGGGCGTCGTCCAGCTGGAGACGGATATGGATATCCTTCTCCGACGATTCCAGGACGATCCGGTCCCCCTCCTCGTATTCGGCCGTATAGACAAGACTCACCGTGTCCCCGCCGCGTTCGGCCGCCTTCGTATTGCCGTAGCGGTCCACAATCTTCAGTTCCATGACTGGCATGACCGATCACACCCCTCTCCTATACCCGCATCTCGGACAGCCGCGCGATCCGCATGTATTTCTCATCGCCGGTATCCTGATAGAGCAGCCACATTATACCACCCCAGAAGCCATTCGTCCACTATTTAATCCCATCGCATTATAAGCACATTATAATCCCTTACCAGGTTAAGCAAAGAAGGATGCGAAATTGCAATTAAGCAAAGAAGGATGCGAAATTGCAAAAAAGCACCGGAAGCCTTGATTTTACCAGCTTCCGGCGCTATTTAACAAATTATGATAAGTTATGTCTGCTATCCATGATTTCGGGCTTAGATTCCAATTACATTCCAGCCTGCTTCGCTACCTCGGCTGCAAAATCATCAACACGCTTCTCCATGCCTTCGCCGGTCTCAAAGCGCAGGAAATTCTTCACCTTGATCTTGGCGCCGTTGGCCTTGGCGACCTCGGCCACGTACTGGGTGACGCTCTGCTTGCCGTCCTCGGCCTTCACATAGGTCTGATCCATCAGGCAGATCTCTTTCATCTCCTTGTTGATACGGCCCATGATCATGCCCTGGATCACCTTCTCGGGCTTGGACGCTTCCTTCGGATCGTTCTGGATCTGCGCCATCAGGATCTGCTTCTCATGCTCGATAAACTCCTCGCTGACGGCGCTTCTGTCGGTGTACATGGGCTTCAGGGCTGCCGCCTGCATCGCGATGTTCTTCGCCATCTCCTTCACGGCGTCGTTCACCACATCAGTCTCTACATCGACCAGCACGCCGATCTTGCCGCCGCCATGGATGTAGGAAGCGATAAAGCCGGCAGGCTCTTCCATTCTCGCAAAACGCCGGATATCCAGCTTCTCGCCGATGATGGAGATCTGAGTCGCCAGAGCGTCGCGGACCGTCATCGTCGTATCCTTCGCCCATGTCTCGGTCATAAAGGTCTCCACGTCAGCCGCGTCGGAAACCAGCGCCTGAGCCGCCACGTCCGCGGCGTAGGTCTGGAACTTCTCGTTCTTCGCCACGAAGTCTGTCTCCGCGTTCACTTCCACGACAACCGCTTTCTTCGCGTCGTCTGTCAGGGCGATGGTCACCACGCCCTCGGCCGCGATGCGGTTCGCCTTCTTATCGATGCCGGCAAGTCCCTTCTCGCGCAGGAACTCTACGGCCTTGTCCATATCTCCGTCGGTCGCGCTTAAGGCCTTCTTGCAGTCCATCATGCCGGCGCCCGTCATCTCTCTTAACTCTTTTACCATTGCTGCTGTTACTGCCATTTCTTCTATTCCTCCATTCTGATTCGGATCTTTTCGATACATGTCGTGTTCTCCGGACAGATCGCTTCCGGGAACATCATAAGCCGGTACTCACACCCGGCGCCGCGTCTGCCGCGCGTTCCGGCCGCTATCCACTGCGGATTGCCGCACCGGCCCGCTAATAGCGATTACTCCTCCGGAGCCGCTTCCTGCTCCTGATATGCTTCCGCCTCCGCAGCCTCGTCATAGGCAGCGGTAGCCGCGCCCTGGTTCGCCTCGACCACGGCGTCAGACATCTTGGAAACGATCAGCTTCACGGCACGGATCGCGTCGTCATTGCCGGGAATCACATAATCCAGTTCTTCCGGATCGCAGTTGGTATCGCAGATGCCGATCAGCGGGATGCCAAGCGCATGGGCTTCCTGCACGCAGATGTGCTCCTTCTTCGGATCGACGACGAAAATGGCGTCGGGAAGCCGCTTCATCTCCTTGATGCCGCCCAGATTCTTCTGAAGCTTCTCCCACTCCTTGCGGATCTTGATAACTTCCTTCTTCGGCAGCACGTCAAAGGTGCCGTCCTCGGACATGGTCTCGATCTCCTTCAGTCTGGCGATACGGGACTGAATGGTCTTAAAGTTGGTCAGCATGCCGCCCAGCCATCTCTCGTTCACATAGAACATGCCGCAGCGCTCCGCCTCTACCTGGATCGCGTCCTGCGCCTGCTTCTTGGTTCCTACGAACAGGATGGTTCCGCCGTTCGCGGCGATCTCCGCCACAGCGTTATAGGCCTCGTCCACCTTGCCCACAGACTTCTGCAGGTCGATGATATAGATGCCGTTGCGCTCGGTGTAGATGTAGGGAGCCATCTTGGGGTTCCACCGTCTTGTCTGGTGTCCGAAATGGACGCCGGCTTCCAGCAGCTGTTTCATTGAAATAACGCTCATGATACTACCTCCGTTTGGTTTTACTTCCGTCTGCGTCTTCTGTTCCCTCCGGACCCGCCTTGCGGGCACCGCCTCGGGGATCGGCAGACGTGTTTTTTCGTCAACTCTCAAAGTATAGCATGGAATCCTTCAGAATGCAAGCAAAAATACCACAAAACTCAGCACAAAATCTGATCCGCATTATGCGTTGCGCACCTGCGTTTTTTCGATCAGTCCATGGAGCTTTGACAGGGCCTCGCGTATGCCTCCAACCTCGTTAATGAGTCCGCATTCCACAGCTTCACGCCCCACCAGAACGGTACCCAGATCTCGCGTCAGCATCTTCGTGTTCAGCATCAGGTTTTTCACCTGGTCATAGCCAATGGAAGAATGCGCCGTGATAAAATTTAAAATACGGTCCTGAATCATTTCAAAATATTCATAGGTCTGGGACGCGCCGATCACCATGCCGCTCATACGCACCGGGTGGATCATCATGGTACCTGTTGGTACGATAAAAGAATAATCCGTGGATACCGCCAGCGGGACGCCGATGGAATGGCTGCCGCCAAGAACTAGCGAAACCGTTGGAACGCTCAGGGACGCGATCATTTCCGCAATGGCCAGCCCCGCGTCCACATCCCCGCCGGAAGTATTCAGAAGAACCAGCAGCCCTTCTACTTCTTCATTGTCTTCGATCGCCGCCAGACCCGGCAGGACATGGTCGTATTTGGTGGTTTTGCTGTTACCCGGAGCGTTCTCATGCCCCTCCACTTCGCCGATGATAGACAGCAAATGGATCTTCCGTCTTCGTCCGCCACCATCCAGCGTCATCTGGCCGTATTCTTCCAGCTTCTCTTCTTCCTTCTTTCCGATCTCTTTCTCCGTCTTCCTTATTTCCTGATTCTTATTCATGCCCGGCCCTCCGCGGATGGATTCATTTTCCGGCAATAATTCTGCCGTTTTCCATAGTGTTTGCCGGGTCCGCACCAAAATATACAGCAACTAATTTCTCCTGTTTGTTTGTACTTTTTTCGGTACTTTTCGGAATATTTCTCGGAAAATATTTGACACTTTTTTACAATTATGCTATTCTTACTACAGTTGCGAATTTTCGAGCAGCAACAATACTATCTTTTCTTTTGGAGGTATCAGTCATGAGCAAAGGTACAGTTAAGTGGTTTAACAACCAGAAGGGCTACGGCTTTATCTGTGACGAGAGCGGAAAGGATGTCTTCGTACATTATTCCGGTCTGAACATGGAAGGCTATAAGACCCTCGAAGAAGGCGCCGCTGTAGAGTTCGACGTAGTGGAAGGCGCTAAGGGACCACAGGCTACCAATGTAACAAAACTTTAATCAGCAGTGTACCTTTATTTATGTAGTATCGATACAGACACACCAGCAGATTACGACTGAGAGCCACCCCGCCCTGTAAACAAGGGGATGGCTCTTTTCGTATTTCTTTTGCCGTATTCCTTTCTGCGCGGACTATTTACGCTCTTTCCGCCCTGTGCAACAATTCCTCCAGTTCCGGCACTGTAAACGTATACTTCTTCCCGCAGAAATGACAGCCCGCCTCGATGGGTTTGCCGTCGTCGATCATTTCCTGCAGATCCTTCTTCCCGATACTGATCAGCGCCTTCTTCACCCGCGCCTTATCGCAGCCGCAATAGAACCGGGTGTCCAGCCGATCCGTGATCTCCAGACCAAGGTCGCCGAGGAGCGTCCCCAGCATGTCCTCCGGCGTCATCCCCGCGTCCAGAAGCGCGGTCACCGATGAAATTCCCGCCAGCTTCTCCTCGATCTTCTCCGCAATCTCATCCGACGCCCCCGGCATCATCTGGATAATGAAACCGCCGGCCTGCCGCACCGTATTGTCCTTATTCATCAGGACGCCCAGAGCCACCGATGAAGGCGTCTGTTCCGATGTGGCATAATAATAGGTCAGATCCTCGGCGATCTCGCCGCTTACCAGGATCGTCTGCCCCACATAAGGCTCCTTTAACCCGATATCCATGATCACGCTGAGCACGCCGATCCCAAGCGCACCGCCCACATCCAGCTTTCCCTGGGCGTTGGGCGGAAGCATCACCTGAGGATTGGCCGCAAAGCCTTTCACATTCCCCTTCGAATCCGCCGTCACCGTCAGGCTTCCGATCGGTCCGTCCCCCTGAATCTTCACCGTCAGAAGATCTTCCTCTCCCTTCATCATGCTTCCCATCATGCCGGCCGCCGTCAAAAGCCGGCCCAGGGCCGCCGTCGCCACGGGACTCGTATTATGGCCGGCCCGCGCCGTCTCCACCACATCCCTGGTCGTGGACGCGAACGCCCGCACCTGTCCGCCGGCCGCCGTGGCCCGAATGATATAATCTGCCATATCCTGTCTTCTTCCTTTCCTTCTCTGCCCGTCATCACATCCGGCATCGCCGCCTGTTCGGCCGCGGGCCGGGGCATTCACTGCGGCTCAGCCGGGCACATCCCGCAGCCTCCGCGTTCTCTCATCCTGGTGCTCCCACCGCCTCTTACGCTCAGCCGGCCACATCCTGCGCTTCCGCAATCTCCTCACTCTCACCCAGATGCTTTCCCGCGTTCCCGCAGCACCACATAGATCCGCTCGCTGTCCTTACGCGGCGTCTCGCGGGTAAACGCATCATAGGCCGTCACAAACTCCATCCCGGCCTCTTCCGCAGCCTGCTTAATTTCCGAAAGCTCATACGCCCGCTGGAAATGGGTCTCGTCGTACCGCCGGTACAGGTCTCCATCTTCCCGCACAAACAGCGTCAGATCATATTCATTGATCCGGCTTTCCTCATCAAAATAATTCTCCCATATGAAGCCGGCGTCCTCCCGGCTCTCCGCAATAGTCTCCTCTCCGATCTCATCCCGATACTTATGGATTGTATTCAGGTCGAAAATGAATACGCCTCCCGGATCCAGATAATTGTTCACCAGCTTAAACACCGCCGCCAGATCCCCGTCCCCGGTCAGGTAATTCATGCTGTCGCAGATACTGACCACCGCCGCTACCGTACCGTAAAGCTCGAACTCCCGCATATCCTGCAGAAGATACAGGATGTCCAGCCCGGACGCCGCACGCTTCTCCATGGCCGCCTGCAGCATCTCCTCCGACACATCCACGCCGATCATATCGAAACCACGCCGCGCCAGAAGCTCCGTCAGACTGCCGGTGCCGCAGCCCAGCTCCAGAACCAGACCGTCCGTCACTCCATAATCTGCCAGAAGTCCGATCAGATATTCTGCCCACTCCCCATAGGGGACATTGTCCATAAATGCATCGTAGACCGCCGCAAATCCGCCGTAAGCGTCCATTTCCGTCCACCTCCGCCATGCAGGCCCGAAGATTCGTCTCTTTCGCCGCACAGTGTCCGGACCATATCCGGTCCTTCCGCCCGCACATACACAAAAAGTCTGCCATCGGCAGGCTTTTTGACATCTTTTCTACTGATTCCTGCCGCAGCACTTCTTGTACTTCTTGCCGCTGCCGCAGGGACACGGGTCATTGGGGAATATCTTCTTCGCCTTGCGGACCGTCCCGGAAGCCTTCTGCTCCTTATACAGCTCTTTACGCCGCTCCTCGCTTAAGATATTATCCCAGGCCGGCAGCTCATAAAGCCAGTTCGCCTTAGCCGCCACCATATTATAATAGAGCTTCTCCGGATCGATCTCGATCTTCACCTCGGTGTCCTCATCCATGGTTTCGATCGGATTCTCATAGCCCTTCAGGCTCTCATTGATCCCATCCAGGAACCCGGTCATGATCAGGATTTCCGTATTATACTTCTCCGCCAGTTCCTTCACCGTGCCGGTGACCGCCTTCTCAGGCTCCGCCAGGATCTGCTCATAAATACCCTTCTCGATCGCGAAATAGCCGGACCACATCTGCTCCCTGCGCTTCTCATCCAGCTCATTGCCGTATGCCATATTCCGCCATGTTTCCAGTAATGCCATGTCGATTCCTTCCTTCTTTCATCCAGCAGTGTTTGTATACCATACCCTAGTATATAACAAGAAGACTGATTTTGCAATCAGATTCGGCATCCATGATCACCTTTGTTTCAGGTATTTACTGACTTCCCAATTCTTACATTTCGCCGCTCAGCCTTTTAACAATAAACTCCGATAATGATAATCCAATATCCGTCAGTTCATCCGTCTCCGCAATATATTCGAAAACAGCATCTTTTGTATCGACTAAATAATAATCCTCTTCCCCCGCATTTTCCAGCGCAACAAGCCCTTCTGTCCTGGGAAAATATTTATGCAGATAAAGAGTTTGCGTTACCATATCGGATTCCTGATACTGAATGGAATTTACGCCATACAGCTCTATCGGTCCTAAAGCTAAATATCCAAATTCCACGATATACTTCCTGAGCTCAGGACCCATTGTCATTCCCATTGCAGTCTCAAGCTCGTTGATTCTGTCGTCGCAAATAGTATTTTTAGAGTACTCCACATCGTTTTTCTCTATAAATTCCCGCAAATCCATTCCTATCCCTCCTGTGCTCTTGCTTTCCAATGATTAATCTTTTCCGACTGGTACTGATTTCTGGCATCCGGATCGTTCCGCCAGCTTCCCTCTGTCTTCGTATGAAGAACGCCGTGATTCCCATCGCCATGTTCTGAGTTCTCACACAACTCGGCAAACGGCCCATCCGGATCCTGCCCCATATGATGCAACTCTATTCGTTCTCCCGTCTTTGAATCAATCGGAGAACGGCCCTTCGCCATGAGTTCCCGATTAGTCAGACCGGTCTTAGGATCAACATAATCCATGTCGATATCCTTCACCAGGCACTTTCTTCCATTGATCTCTTCCTCATGCAGTCCGGCATTCATATAGATCCTGGCCTGCTCCATATTCTCAATATGATCTATTATCTCATCCGACCAGCCAGTCTCAGCCTTTATAGCGGCTTTTTCTTCCTCGGTCAAACCCGGCTTTTCTGCTTTCTCCTTCTCACTTACAGTATTTGCATCCGCATACTGTCCGGCAGACTGCACCAGTCCTTCGAAATCATCTGAAAAAAGCCTTCTCAGAACATCTTCCGGATTAAAATCCGGCGGTGGCAATAATTCTCCGTTACCTTTTCCGACATCCTCTGATTCCCAGTGAACATCTCCGCCAGGTTTTTTCAGCTCTTCAGTTAAATCAAGAGCCTTTATTATTGATTCGCCAATTTCTCTTCCAATCATATTCACCGCTTCTCTCCTCCTCTGGTTTCGATATAGTAAAGCAGTCTGTTACGGATTTCAACAGCTTCCGGCGAATTCTCGCGTCTGGCGTGTTCCATTGCAATAATCGACAGAATCTTGTCCTGCTCCACCTGATCAAATTCGTCAATACTTGGCTCCAGTTTTTCAAGCATCATACAATACCAGGAATTCATGTCATATTTTTCCGTATTGGACAAAAGAAGCGCTGTTTCGGAATTGAATATGCTGTATACGATCCGGCTTCGAAGTTCCTGTATTTTCCCGGGATTGGTTTCTTTCATATATCGAAGCAGTTCAATCTTTATATCTGATGCAATCTGCAGCTTAAAGATATACCGCTCCAACTGTGCGATCTTATTGCTGTCCAGTTCCAGCTTTTTCGGCGCCGGAAGCATCAGATAATCGACAACCTCAGAACGAGCCTTCACATCATCAAACCGATTACCGGAATCCCCCGCCCCATGATATGGCGTTTCGTCATCCCCGCACGGATGGATATGGCACAGAACCAGTTCGAGCCAGTTATTCTGGTACACCGCCGCAACACCGGTTTTCAGTCTGGAAAGCTCTACAATCTGACTATCGTTTAATGACGCCGCACGCCCCACAAGTTCCCGGTCGGAAAGATCCGGCAGCCCCAGAATAATTTTGGTATTTGTATTTCTGATCACAGCCATATCCAGAAGACCGGGGGCCTGATCCACGATCACGAAGCCTTCCCCGTAAGTTCGCATCTCGGCAATAGAATTAGCCAGCATCTCCACGGATTTTCCCAATAGATTAGCCGAATCCGAGCTTTGATCCATGGACGTTCGCTTCAGCAGATTATGCGCCTCCTCAAGAACTGTCAGGTGTTTAAGCCCTGTATTGCTGCCAGACCGCGAAGACATCCGGTATTCCTGCATTTTGAGTACCAGAAGTCCCATGATCAGCGATTTTGTCTCTACCGAACCTACCCTGCTTAAATCCGCAATAACATTCGAATCAAATAGTTTCTCCGCCGGTATTTCATCTCCGGAGAAGATCTGTCCATATATACCGTTTGTCAGAGATTTGATTCTGGTGCACAGAGCCCCTGTGTAATCCCCCTTGCTATCGGAAGAATATTTCGATTCTTCCATGACCACATTGATCATCTTAAGAACATCGATAAACGACGGATACAGGTTTTCTCCAAATTTTTTACGATACCTGCACTCCGACTCCATCAGATCCCATCCGGCATTAATATAAGCCCGCTCCACCGCATCCTTGAGTACCGCCGGCATGGCGGCGTACATCGGCCAGCAGACATTAAAAATCTCGATCAGCCGGTCAATGTGTTCAAGGATATGAATGTCCTCGGGAAAACTAAACGGATTGATCCGAAGCAGATCAGTTTTATTCTTATTCGTTCCGTATACCGCGACATCCTTATAGTGACCAAACTTATCCTTGTATTCTCCCTTTGCAGGTTCAATGACCAAAAATGTCACCTTCCCGCCGGCATCCGCATTTTTATTCTTTTCCAGAACCCTTTCCAGCAGCGAATAGACCGTGTTGGACTTTCCTTTTCCGGTAGAGCCGGTAATAAATGTGTGCATGGTAAGACTGTCTAAATCCAGTTTAACCGGGATTTTTCCATCTGCACTTACTTCATCCCTCCCCATATGATAAAGATTCCCGATCTCTATTTGTCTGTGGGTTTCCCTGACGCCGCTTTCGATATTTCTTCCGAAAGACGCAGTCTCTATAACAGGAAGTCCCGGAATAGACTTTTTGGGCAAGCCCATATTTACCGCCAATTCATAGGAATTAGATATCGTAGCAGGTCCCAATAAAACGTCCTTATTTATGGGGCTGACAAATAAAGGATGAGAGAACTTTACCAGATACTCTTTTATTTGTTTACCCACATAATTCTTCATATTCCAATTATTAATATGCGATGCCTGTAAAGAAGAATTATCTCCATGCATAAGAGCGTTATAGCCATTGGCTGCAAGCGCGTTTGTTTCAGGGTCAGATGATATTACATATGTAGCGCAGTTAAACGCACCATACGATTCACATTTGGTTAAGCGTTCAATATGTTTATCTATCTTCCCCAAAAGCGTCTTTATTGTCCTGTCTTCATTTGTAATCTGCAGCGTTTTTCCTTGTGTTGTGCCTTCTGATTCGTTTGTTGATTCACTTTTCTGGCTGGCTTCCGAGCGATTCTCCGATATTGTCTTTCCGGAAGTCTCGGAATCTCCACCGCTCTCGCTTACCGTCTCACTTTCATTCGTACCGGATGAGCCGATCAGGCCGCTCCCAATACTGGCGCCCAGTCCACTTGCAAATCGTATGGTTTTCATTGCCAGTGGCACTGTTATCGCCGCGCCTCCGGTCACAGCAGCAGCCACCCCTAAACCAACCGCTCCTATTCCTGCCCCAACGACTGCTCCTGCAAACCTTCCTGTATCTTTTGTATTGCTGGTTCCATGAGTACTTCCATTACTCCAACCGTTGGTCTTCGTATAATTCTGCGTTAACGAAGTGCTCTCACCAATCGTCTCTGTCACCCCAGCCGTATAACCCTGCGAAACCGTAACAGATTCCGATTCACTAAAACTTACAGATGTTTTTAAGAATGGAGATAATTGTGTATAGAGCCTTTCGTAGCCAAGTTTTGCATCTGCAATTTCACCGGCATTCACTGGATCCGCAATAACAATGACTCTATATTCACGTCCACCAATGGAATCAACTAAATGTTCTATTCCCTGAACAAATTTTTCATAGGAATTATCTTTTTCATTTCGAACAGAAGCAATTCCGGAAATAGAAGTTATATAGTCATACCGGAACATATCATCAATCAGTTCTCTTTTTTCGTCTCCGCCAACAGAATTTATTTCCAAGCCGGGAAAATTCCCTGTCAAAACACCTTTCAGCGTTTCACCCTGCGTTTCGATTACATCTTTCTCCTGACTGATATCTTTACTCACTACCCCGAGATAATACTCTGTACTTTTCTGATGGCCGGAAATCAGGGCAATAACAGTCGCATTACTCGAATATGCCGCATTTAAAACCGTTACAAGTTTATCGATAACACTTTCATCTTTATCAGAAACAATTTTATTAAACCTGTAAAAGCGCGTATATTCAGCTATATCCAGCGCCTTTAACTCGTCTGGTATTTCTGCTACTTCATAATCTTCCAGCCTGTACAGATAATCTTTTGTAATTATATCTTTTGCCAGATTTAAAGATAATGCCAACTTATCTGAATTATGCTTTTCCAATTCCGCCAGCATTGTATCCATTTAGTTACATACATCCTTTCATTAATTTTTCTATTTCAGCCTTATTATCGTTATTAAATGCATCTTTCCATCGTCCATAATTCTCTTTTATCCCGCTGTTACACTCATTATATTTCTTACATTTCTTCAATTTACATAGTCCCCCTTCAGAATCACATAAAAATCGGGAACATTTAAAAGCAGCCTTTAGTTCGCTTTTCGTACTACAACCACCAGGACGACGATCACCGCCACCAGCACTAACGCAGCCAATAGCGCCCCCAGCTGATGGCCTAACCCGTTTGGGCTTGTACCACCTGCTGGGCTTTTGGGGGAAGGCTCCGAAAGCTGCGGCCTGTTCTCCTCTCGACCGCCCTTTCCATATAGGCTCTTCCCGATTTTTTTCACATCCTGTATCCTCTCATCACAGAAATTCCGCTTTAATTCGAAGATCGCTTTTGCAAAATCCTCGTCTGTAAACGATTCTTTCTGACTGGAGACAGTTGGAGGCCCTACTAAATGATCATCCTTTAATATAATACCCTTCGCTTCTATGTACCTGACATACTCATCAAATTCACCGCTGGAGAAATCTCTGCTTGTATAGCAAAGACTCCCCATTGCTTCCCGCAGTGCTTTAACGTCTCTTTTTTGCACTGCACTCTCTATTGCCTCATATCTTTTCATTATGATACCTCCTCATATAGTGATAAAATAGTTCTTAGCTTCTCTTCTTTTTCAGCTATCCACTTTGCCAACTCTCTGTTGCTCTCCACACGCTGTTCGATATCTCTCTTTTCTGCTGTACTTTTTCTCAATTCATCAAGAATCCTGTCAATTTCGGATGCTAACCGGTCAATATTATCATTAAATACTTCTTTATACTCATTAATCTGCCGTAACGCCTGGTCAAACATCTCATTGATATTCTCCTTAATACTTGCAGAAAATATCGCCATAGTATCCATAATCACATTGTTTACATTTACATCCATCCCATCCCGAACTTTATCATAGTATGATATCTCCTTCGGTTCCCAAAACTTAAACTTTCCCCAGAAACCTGCCCTTTTGGGATTTTCCTTCCACTTTTCAACTTCTTTATAATGAATGGATTCATTTCTCCTCATTATATCATCAATATTGTAGGCGTTTGCGAAACGCCGCGAGCCGCATAAATACGGCATTTTTTGTTACTCAAAAACAAATAACTCCTCTCTGGA
>CANREE010000081.1 GCA_947629545.1 uncultured Lachnospiraceae bacterium
ATCAAGCATTTCGCCTTCAATAACCAGGAGGACAACCGGATGCACACCAACGCCCATGTGAGCGAGCGGGCGGCCCGTGAGATCTATCTGAAGGGCTTTGAGATCGCGGTGAAGCGTTCCCAGCCCATGTCGATCATGACCTCCTACAATCTGGTCAACGGCATCCATACCGCCAACAGCTACGAGCTTCTGACGGCGATCGCCCGCCAGGAGTGGGGCTTTAAGGGCTTCGTGATGACCGACTGGGGCACCACGGGATCCATCGAGATGGAGCCGGGCAAGACCTTTAAGTATGGCAGCTCCAATGCGGCCGGCTGCGTGAAGGCGGGCAACGACCTGACCATGCCGGGCAGCCAGAACGATGTGGACGAGATCGTGAAGTCCGTGGGCGCGGCGGAAGGAGAAGTGGAATACCCGCTGACGCTGGGAGAACTGCGTGCGGCGGCGAAGAGGATCCTCTATATTACGATGGTGAGCTCTGTCTACGAAGATTCAAAACCTTACAAAGCAGAATGATGAGATAGCGGAACTCCCGGTCGGTCAGACGGTTGTCCGGCCGGCCGGGGACAGGGCTGGCAGCCGCGCGCTCTGAATTTGTCGAAACTTGCGATAGAATCCATTTGCACTGACATTTCTGCGAGTTTATAATCGAAATATCACGTAACTGTCCCCGAATTTTTACAGTTACAGGCGAACCGAAAAGGAGGACAAACCATGACACCAACGCTGAGTGTAGCAATCGCAGAAGACAACCCGAAAACCCTGGACCTCTTAAACCAGATGCTTTCCGACGAAGACGGTATCCAGATTGTAGGAAAGGCAGAGACAGGCGATGAAGCCTATGAGATGATCATTTCCACAAAACCGGATGTGGTCCTTCTGGACGTAATCATGCCGGGTATGGACGGTCTGACGGTTATGGAAAAGGTAAAAAACGAGGAAAAACTTGCGAAGAAACCGTCTTTTATCATGGTATCGGCGGCGGGGAGCGAGAATGTAACTGAGGACGCTTTTCGTTTGGGGGCCAATTATTTTATCATGAAGCCCTTCACACGAGAGGTGGTCGTAGATAAAGTGCGTCGTCTGGCCGGTTATGCGGCAAGACCGAAGGGCTTGTCCCTGCCCCATTCGCGCAAGGTCCGTCCTTATGAGAATCAGGTGGAATATATGGAGCAGAACCTGGAAAATGATGTCACCCAGATTTTGCATGAGATCGGCGTGCCGGCCCACATCAAGGGGTACCAGTATCTCAGGGACGCGATCATTTCCTCTGTCTGCGATCAGGATATGCTGTCGTCAGTGACAAAGGTGCTTTATCCGAATATTGCCAAGAAACATCAGACAACGTCCAGCCGCGTCGAGCGGGCGATCCGCCATGCGATCGAGGTGGCCTGGAGCCGCGGAAAGATGGATACGATCAATGAAATTTTTGGCTATACGGTCAGTAACGGCAAGGGAAAGCCTACCAATTCCGAGTTTATCGCGCTGCTGTCCGATAAGATCCGTCTGGATTACAAACGAATGTGATTTATAACGGCGGAAAGTCTGCGATTCGTCAAAATTCGCACAAAAGTTCTCAGAATATACTTCCTAATTCGGAAAAAGTATTGTATACTATATCTGTAGCCGGTTCTGTGGGGTAAAAGGCCGGTGTCAGGAGGAGGTTTATTCATGAAGAGGATTCTGTTTGTTGCTTCTGAGGCTGTACCGTTTATTAAAACCGGCGGATTGGCGGACGTGGCCGGTTCACTCCCTAAGTGTTTTGATAAGGAATATTTTGATGTCCGTGTTATGATTCCCAAATATATGTGCATGAAGCAGGAATGGAAGGATAAATTAAGTTATGTCGATCATTTCTACATGGATTATTTGGGACAGAGCCGCTATGTCGGTATTCTGATGTATGAGTATGAGGGAGTGAAATTCTATTTTATTGACAACGAATGGTATTTTAACGGCAGCACGCTTTACGGCGATTGGCTGTACGATCTGGAGAAGTTCTCTTTCTTCTGCAACGCGGCGCTCTCGGCCCTGCCGGTGATCGGCTTCCGGCCTGATCTGATCCACTGCCATGACTGGCAGACCGGCCTGATTCCGGTGTATCTGAAGGATCGTTTCGCGGGCGGCGAGTTTTTCCGCGGGATTAAGAGCGTCATTACAATCCATAATCTGAAGTTTCAGGGTGTCTGGGACGTTGCGACGATCAAACGCCTGACAGGATTGTCCGACTATTATTTCACGCCGGATAAGCTGGAGGCATATAAGAACGGAAACCTGTTAAAAGGCGGTATTGTCTATGCAGACGCGATCACTACCGTCAGCAATACTTATGCTGAGGAGATCAAGATGCCGTTCTACGGAGAGAATCTGGACGGCCTTATGCGGGCACGTGCGAATAGCCTGCGGGGCATTGTCAACGGCATCGATTATGAGGAGTTTAATCCGGAAACTGACGAATACATCGGGGCGCATTATAATGTCCAGACTTTCCGCAAGGAGAAAGTAAAGAACAAGCGCGCCCTCCAGAAGGAACTGGGGCTTGAGGAAGATGAGAAGCTCATGATGATCGGCATTGTTTCCCGGCTGACTGATCAGAAAGGTTTTGACCTGATCCAGTATGTGATGGATGATTTATGCCGGGATGCGGTGCAGATCGTGGTTTTAGGTACCGGCGAGGAACGTTATGAGAATATGTTCCGGCATTTTGCATGGAAGTACCCGGGCAAGGTGTCGGCGAACATATATTATTCAAACCCGTTGTCTCATAAGATCTATGCAGCCTGCGATGCCTTTTTGATGCCGTCGCTGTTTGAACCCTGCGGCTTGAGCCAGCTGATGTCCCTGCGCTACGGGACGCTGCCGATCGTGCGGGAAACAGGTGGACTGAAGGACACGGTGCAGCCTTATAACGAGTATGCGGGAACCGGAACCGGATTCTCATTTTCTAACTATAACGCCCATGAGATGCTGAACACGGTCCGTTATGCGGAGCGGATCTACTATGATAAGAAGCGTGAATGGAACAAGATGATCGACCGTGCGATGGCACAGGATTTCTCATGGAACGCTTCGGCGTTGAAATATCAGGAACTGTACGACTGGCTTATCGGATAGAGACAAAGACACAAGAGAGATGGTGGAGAGATGGAAGTGTGGCGGCAGCTTTTGAGCAATCAGGTTCTGATAAGCGCCGTGCTGGGGTGGACTGTGGCTCAGATGTTAAAGACATTGATCGATATGGGACTTAATAAATCTTTCCGACCCGAGCGTCTGGTAGGATCCGGCGGTATGCCAAGCTCCCATTCGGCTACAGTATGCGCTATGACAGTTGCTTCCGGAATTCGGTATGGTCTCTATTCCTTTGAATTTGCGGTCAGTTTTGTGCTGGCAAGCGTTGTTATGTACGATGCGATCGGCGTCCGGCAGGAGACCGGCAAGCAGGCCAGGCTTTTGAACCTGATCGTGCAGCAGGATTGGTTTAAACTTGACAATCAGGAAGTCGAGAAACGGCTGAAGGAGTTTGTCGGGCACACGCCGCTGCAGGTGTTTGCAGGAGCTGCGCTGGGTATTCTGATCGCTGTGCTGGTGAATATGGTCTATTGAATGGGACCGGTAATTTTGAAAGAAGGAGCCGGCACATGAGAGACAGGTGTTCTGGACGGATGAAACGGCTGTGTGCGGTGTTTTGGCTGGCAGTCTTTTGCCTGCTGTTAAGCGGCTGCGGCGCGGGATTCCCGTTTGCCGAGGAGGAGGAGAAGCCTCAAGAATATACAAAGCCGCAGGCCATGATCATTGTGGCGACGGAACGGAACCGTTACGAGAAGGTGTATACGGATCAGATCTGGGAAGTTACGCTTGCGGATGGTCGAACCTTTGAGGTCTATCTTTTGGAGCAGGTGAAGGAATTTCTGACGAATCTGAAGGCGATGAAACTGCTTGCGGAAGAACAGGGACTTTCCCTTACCAGTGCAGAGCAGAGCCGTCTAAAGGCGCTTTCATCCCGATATTATGAGGGGCTGACAGACCAGGATCTGGAATATACTGGCGTGACGGAGGAAGACGCTCTGCTCCTCTATCAGGATTATTATCTGGCAAATAAGGCTGTTGGCCTGCTGACGGCCGGTATTGATCTGGAGGTCAGCGACAGTGAGGCCAAGGTTATTTCTGTGCGAATGATCCAGATTTCCAGCGAGGCGGCTGCAGAAGCGGTCTATCGCCGGGTCAGCCAGAAAGGCAGCGATTTTCTGGCGGTTGCCAGAGAGACCAGCGAGGGAGACCAGATTGAACTTTCGCTGGGCCGGGGAGAATTGCCGAAGGCAGCGGAAGATGCGGCTTTCGCCCTTGCGTCCGGGGAGATGAGTTCCCTGATCGAATGTGAAGGCTGGTACTATATTTTTCAGTGTGTAAGCGATTATGATGAGGACGCGACACAATTAAGAAAGACCCGAATCTACGAAGAACGGAAGAATCAGGTCTTTCAGCAGATATATTCACAGTCCGGGATGGATGCCCCGGCGGTCTTTTCGGACGATTACTGGCCAGAGATCCGTCTGACTGGAGATGACGGTTCGACGACAACCGATTTCTTTTTGTTATATGAGGAAGAATTCGGCAGCTAGCGCGTTCAGCGCACTTTGGTCGGCGCAGGCCATCAGTTCCCTTGCAGAGTGCATGGCCAGAATCGGGATGCCGGTATCTACAGTTTTCATAGACAGTTCCGCAGACGAGATGGCTCCCAGTGTGGAGCCTCCTCTCATATCGGAACGATTGGAGAATTTTCTATAAGGAATCTTCGCGTTTCGGCAGATCCCTTCTATTACGCCGATGCAGGATGAATCGGTGGCGTAGGATTGGCGGGAACTCATCTTCAGCACTAAACCGTCGCCCATGCAGATTTTATTCTTGATATCGCATTTTTCGGGATGGTTGGGGTGGATGGCGTGCGCGACGTCCATGGACAGCAGAAAACCGTCCATCATTGTATTCAGGCAGGTCTCCCGGTCGTATCCCAGGGCCAGAAATATTTTTTCCAGAATATGCCCGGTCACGGAGGAAAAGGCTCCCTGCTTTGTGCGGCTGCCGATTTCCTCGTTGTCGTAGAGCAGGATCATATTGATGCCGTTTTCCCGCATGCCGGCAGTGATGCCGTTCAGACAGGCCTGAACGCTCGTCAGATTGTCAAGTCTGGGAGCGCTTAAGAATTCGCCGTTTAAACCGGTGATCGCACAGGGGTCCGTGTTATAGACCGTGATTTCATAGTCCAGAATGTCCTCCGGGGCGCAGCCGGCTTCCTCAGCTAACCGGTTTATAAAGAAATGTTCTCTGTCCACGGCATCTGTGATCAGGGAGACAAGGGGCAGCATATCGATCTGGGGATTCAGTTTCATACCGTCGTTGGCTTCCGGGTTCATATGGATCGCCAGATTGGGAATCGTCAGCAGAGGTTCCTTAAAATCGACGAAGCGCGTTTCCGGTTCGAAGGGATTACTGCCCGTGATGCTTAAGCGGCCGGCCATGGACAGGGGACGATCCAGCCAGGTGCTTAAGTTCGGTGAACCGTAGACCTCCACATTCAGTCTGGCATATCGCTCTGTGGATACTTCCGGGGATGGTTTGAGGCGCAGGCAGGGCCAGTCTGTATGGGCTGCCTCCAGACGGAGGGAAGGCCGGCCGGTCAGTTTTTCCCCGACGGTGAAAGCCGCAAGGGACGAGTCGAACAGCGGCAGATAATAACCGTGGCCTGTCTGAAGGTCCCAATGATCTGTCAGTGCCAGAGGCGTAAAGCCAGCGTCCGTGAGGATGCGTTCCGCTTCCAGCACACAGTGGAATGGCGATACGCCGGCCTTTAAAAGGGTGATCAGCTGTTTTGTATCTTCAAAAGTGTTCATAATGGCCTCCTTATGACAGTTTGGATTGCGATCGGTTGTAAAAACCAGTATCCCATATTGTATCATATCTGTCGGAAAAGAGAAAGTATGCTGTGCACATTTTGGTTGAAATAGGACGGCTGTTAAGATAAAATAGAAACCATGGTCCGGAGAAGAGAGAGGTACAACGGGGGAGCCTGATGATCGCGCTTAAGATTGAGGATAAGAAAAGGTTTACATCGGAGTTATTCGTCGGTGATCTGTTTGACCGTTTTTTCCTGCGGGAGGCGGTGATCGTCACCTTTAATACGTTTACGGTCGACGGGAAGATCCGCCGGGGATATTTCGCGGAGGAGGAATTGGAGCAGGGGCGTATCGGGGAGTATTCCCTGTGGTCTGCGGTTAAGCCGTTCTGCTTTATGCTGCTTAAGGGGAAGAAACTTCCGGAAAGCTTCCGGATCGTGCTTCAGTATCCGACACCGGCTCTGGAACGGTTCCTTTCAGAAGGCGGGGTGGCTGTGCGTGCGGAGCAGGTGAAAGGGCTGTATCTGAATGTGCGGTATGACGGGGAACAGATCCGATGCGTGACCGGTACAGCGGTGGATTATTTTACGATGGACAAGGAGCTGGAGCGAGTGTGGGATGCGGCGGTGGGGAAATACCTGAAGGCACGGCAGATTCCGTACGTGACAGAATAATTGCTTGAAGATTTGGCATATCTCGTGTAGAATAAAAGCAGGAATCTATTACATTGTTGGAGGAGACATCATATGAAATGCCCATATTGTAATGAAGACGACACAAAGGTAATCGACTCCCGGCCTGCGGAGGACAATTCTGCGATCCGGCGGAGAAGGCAGTGTGAGAGGTGCGGTAAGCGGTTCACCACTTATGAGAAACTGGAGACTATGCCGTTAATGGTGGTTAAGAAGGACGGCACCCGCGAGGTTTACGACCGTTCCAAGATCGAGGCCGGTATTTTGCGCTCCTGCCATAAGAGGCCGGTATCGTCCCAACAGATCGATGCGCTGATCAATGAAGTTGAGTCCAATGTTTTTAACATGGAAGAGAAGGAAGTTGCCACATCGGTTATCGGAGAGATGGTCATCAATGGATTGAAGGAGCTGGATGAGGTTGCGTACGTCCGCTTCGCGTCTGTCTACCGCGAGTTTAAGGACGTGAACACATTTATCGATGAGATTGGAAAGCTGCTGAAAAAGTAACCTGCGGCGTGCTGCGGTTACAGGGCGGCCGATAAATGACGGTTTAGCCGGCGGAGGCGGTATGCATAGATATTTTTATCCGGACAAATGGGTAAGGTCTGCCTATGAGATTCCGTATGAGCGGTTATATGAAAGCGGCATCCGGGGGATTATTTTTGATATTGATAACACGCTTGTTCCTCATGGGGCTCCGGCAGATAAGCGTTCGCTTGCACTTTTTGAACGCTTCCGCCATATCGGTATGAAGACGTGCCTTCTGTCGAACAATAAGGAGCCGCGTGTGAAGCCGTTTGCGGAGCAAGTAGATTCCTGTTATATTTGTAAGGCGGGAAAGCCCGGCGTGAAGGGATATGAAAGAGCGATGGCGCTGATGGGGACAGATCGGCAGACGACGGTATTTGTGGGGGACCAGATCTTCACGGATATATACGGTGCCAACAGAGCCGGGATCCGAACGTATCTGACGGAGCCCATTGATCCGCACGAGGAGATCCAGATTGTGCTTAAACGGTATCTGGAGGCAGTGGTGCTTTTCTTCTATAAGAGAAAATACAAGGGTGTGACATCCGAAAGAGCGGAGGAATGACTGATGGCAACGGGCAATGCGACAGTCTGCGGCGTGATCGGAAATCCGGTGGGACATTCCCTGTCGCCGCTTATGCATAATGAGATCGCGCGGGCGCTGGGTTTGGATTATATCTATGTGCCGTGCCCGGTGGAAGAAAATGCGGTCGGAGATGCGATCCGTGGAGCGTACGCGCTGGGCTTTACGGGATTGAATGTGACGGTACCGCATAAGCAGCGAGTGATTCCCTTTCTGGCAGAGACCGATGGGGCGGTGCGCTGTATCGGCGCATGTAATACGCTGGTACGGCTGCCGGAGGTCGGCGCGCAGGGCGACATGCGCCGTGCGTCTTCCGGGCAGGAGGACAACAAATCTATAGGTTACAAAGGTTATAATACAGATGTCGAGGGCCTTTTCCGCGCGATGAGCGGGCAGGACATGAAAATCTTCGGCCGTGACTGTCTGTTGATCGGCGCGGGCGGCGCGGCGCGGGCAGCCGCGTATCTGCTGGTGCGCGAAGGCGCAGCTTCTGTCACGGTTCTGAATCGGAGCCTTGACCGGGCGGAGGCCCTGACGGAGGATATGCGTAAGATGGCGGCAGAGATGAATCGGGCCGACTGCGGGTTAAAGCTGCAGGCGCTTTTGCCTGACCGGTGGAACCAGCTTCCCGGGGATTCCTATCTGGCGATCCAGTGTACGAGTGTGGGGATGTATCCCCATGTGGACGAGGCGCCGATCGAAGATGCGAAATTTTACCAGAAGATCTCTCAGGCCGTGGATATCGTTTATACGCCGTCTCAGACGCGGTTCATGAAATATGCAGAGGCAGCCGGCAGCCGTGTCTGCGGTGGTCTGGATATGCTGATCTTTCAGGGTGTAGCAGCTCTGGAACTGTGGAATCCGGGCGTGAAGGTGCCGCAGGAAGTTGTGGAAAGGATCCGCGCGATCATGGAGGAACGGCTTCATGAGTGAGCATATTGTACTTATCGGTTTCATGGGGGCGGGCAAATCTACCGTTGGCAGGCTGCTTTCCGAAAAGCTGTCCATACAGCTTCTGGACACGGACGCTATGATCGAGGCCAGGGCCGGAATGACGATCAGTGAGATCTTTTCTGTCCGGGGTGAAGACGCTTTCCGCGCCATTGAGACGGATGTGCTTAAAGAACTTGCGCAGCGGCAGCAGCCGGCAGTGATTTCTACGGGAGGCGGGATGCCGATGCGGGAAGAGAACCGCAGGGCGCTTCGGGAACTGGGATCTGTGGTCTATCTGCAGGTGAAGCCCGAGACCGTGTGTGAACGGCTGGCCAACGATACTGTCAGGCCTCTTCTTGCCGGCGGAGATCGTCGACAGAAGGTAGAAACGCTTCTGGCACAGCGCGGCCCCGTCTATGAAGAAACGGCACAGCTGAAGGTGGACGCGGACAGCCAGAAACCAGAGGCAGTCGCAGAGGAGATTCTTGTTAAATTGCATATGGATCTGTGATCTTTGAGAACGCGTGATATACGGACTTGCAGAGATGGAACGCGGTATCAGGTTATGGAAAGAAAAAGGAGGCATCCGATTTATGAGAATTTTGGTAATCAACGGTCCCAATCTGAATTTCCTGGGCATTCGTGAGAAGGCTGTCTATGGGACGGAGGACTATGCATATCTGGTGCGTCTGCTTACGGATAAGGCAGAGAAGGAAGGCCACGAACTGGAGATCTTCCAGAGTAACTCTGAGGGAGAGATCATCGACAGGATTCAGGAGGCCTACCATACAAAAGCCGAGGGACTCATCATCAATCCGGGCGCATTTACCCACTACAGTTATGCGATCCGGGATGCGCTGGCATCGTTAGAGATTCCGAAGATTGAGGTTCACATTTCCAATGTTCACAAGCGGGAAGACTTCCGCCACACGTCCGTGACAGCTCCGGTATGTACCGGACAGATCGTGGGACTTGGCCTGCAGGGTTATGTGCTGGCTATGGATTATTTAACGGATAATATTTTTATAAAAAATGGTTGAAAGAACCATGGATTTAGTATAGAATAAAATGGATTAAACACTGTATGGCATAGTCAGTACTTGAAGGAGGAGCTACATTTATGATATCAGCAGGTGATTTTAGGAACGGCGTGACTCTGGAGATTGACGGGAACGTTTACCAGATTCTGGAATTTCAGCATGTGAAGCCCGGTAAGGGCGCGGCTTTTGTCCGCACGAAGATCAAGAACGTGATCAGCGGCGGCGTGGTTGAGAAGACCTTCCGTCCGACCGAGAAGTTCCCGGCAGCCAGGATTGACCGCGTGGACATGCAGTACCTGTATCAGGATGGCGACTTATATAATTTTATGGATACGAATACCTACGAACAGATTGCCTTAAGCAGCGAGCTGATCGGCGATGCGTTAAAGTTTGTTAAGGAGAATGAGATGTGTAAGGTCTGCTCCTATAATGGCAAGGTATTCTCCGTGGAGCCGCCGTTGTTCGTGGAACTGGAGATTACAGATACTGAGCCGGGCTTTAAGGGCGATACTGCAACCGGCGCTTCCAAGCCTGCGGTCGTAGAGACAGGCGCGACGGTCTTTGTGCCGCTGTTCGTCAGCACCGGTGACCGGATCAAGATCGATACCCGTACCGGTGAGTATCTGTCCAGAGCGTAAGCGGTGTTATTTCGGAAACAGAATCAGGATGATGCATTGCGCGTCGCTGGCGCTCTGCTCATATGGAAATGAGAAACGCCCCTTCGGCTTACAGTCGGAGGGGCGATTTGCAGATAAGGCGGAGAGCGGTCTGCTTTTGAGAATTATGGGGGGAAATAGTGAAGGATTCTGCATTTTCGGAGAGAAAAACATGGAGAAATTTTACGCGCAGGGACGCGCGTGATCTGTTGGTGCGTCGTTTGTGTTGTGCGGTGCTGGTCTTAGAGGCAGCGTGGCTGTTGCAGCAGCGGGCGGGGGATTTTTTTGCCCTGCGCATGGAGAGCGTAAGCCGTCAGTGGCTGAGCCCGGTGGGAGATGAAAGCGGGGAGAGCTTTCCGGAGGAGATCTTCGGTTTCCGGCTGCGGCTGAGGGATGGGGCTGTTGAGTTCTACCATCAGGAGGAGACGGTCGAAGGGACGAATCCGGGCGATGGCGTGTGAACAGACTGCAGCCGTATTGTCCGGTGATCAGGAGAAGGAGCGGGCCCGCGAGGCATAGACGGGGACATCGAGAAATCCAAAAGAAACTCTTGATATAATCAAAGGGATACGCTATAATGCTTCCATTGAGATTTCTGCTGCATCATACATATTATTTGCCGCGGAGACGTAAGCCGGCCGCAGAGGACAGATTTCCGTCCGAATGAAGCGGGTGGATTTCCGTCCGGACGTAACAGGCGGATTCCGCCCGGGTGGAGCGGACGGCGCGGGCCGCGGTGCACAAAAGGACAGGTGGATACCCATGGAAAAGAGAGAACAGTTATACGAAGGCAAGGCGAAAAAGGTTTTCCTGACGGACGATCCGGATCTGCTGATCGTATCCTATAAGGACGACGCGACCGCATTTGACGGCCAGAAGAAGGGCACGATCGTAGGCAAGGGCGCGATCAACAACCGCATGACCAATCACATTTTCAGGCTTCTGGAGAAGGAAGGCGTGCCGACTCATCTGGTGGAAGAATTAAACGACCGGGAGACGCTGGTGAAGAAGGTGGAGATTGTTCCGCTTGAGGTCATCATCCGCAATTTCTCGGCCGGCAGCTTCGCGAAGAAGCTGGGCATGGAGGAAGGCATTAAGCTGGCCTGCCCCACGCTGGAATTCAGTTATAAGAACGACGATCTGCATGATCCGTTCATCAACAGCTACTACGCGCTGGCCCTGAACCTGGCGACCCAGGAGGAGATCGATGCGATCACGAAGTACGCCTTTACGGTCAATGACGTGATGCGCGAGTATTTCGCGGGTCTCGGCATTGAGCTGATCGATTTCAAGATCGAGTTCGGCCGTTACCACGGACAGATCATTCTGGCCGACGAGGTGTCCCCGGATACCTGCCGCCTCTGGGACAAGGAGACCCACGAGAAGCTGGACAAGGACCGTTTCCGCCGCGATCTGGGCAATGTTGAGGACGCCTATCAGGAAGTGTTCCGCAGGCTGGGAATCCAGTAGGAGGACGGACAGCCGGTGAAAGCCCGGAAGAAGGCCGGCAGCGGCCGGCCGTAATCCTGCAGATATGCGAAGGTGGTATCAGACCATGGAGATGGAGAATATCTGGGATCAGGAAGACAAGCTGCACGAAGAGTGCGGCGTCTTCGGAATGTATGATTTAGATGGTGGAGAAGTCGCCTCCACCATCTATTATGGTTTATTTGCCCTGCAGCATAGGGGGCAGGAGAGCTGCGGCATCGCGGTCAGCGACACCGCGGGACCGAAGCACGCGGTCCGGGTCCACAAGGGCATGGGCCTGTGCAATGAAGTCTTCACGCCGGAAACGCTGGAGGCACTTCACGGCAATATCGGCGTCGGTCATGTGCGTTATTCCACGGCAGGCAGCAGCTCGCGGGAGAACGCGCAGCCGCTGGTGCTGAACTATATTAAGGGGACCCTTGCCCTGGCCCATAACGGCAACCTGGTCAATGCGCCCCAGCTTCGGCGTGAACTGGCCTATACCGGAGCCATTTTCCAGACGACGATCGATTCGGAGGTTATCGCCTACAACATCGCGCGGGCGCGGATCGATTCGAAGAATGTCCAGGAGGCCGTGGCAAAGGCCATGAAGAAGCTGGCCGGCGCTTATTCGCTGGTGATCATGAGCCCGCGGAAGCTGATCGGGGCGCGCGATCCGTTCGGTTTTAAGCCGCTCTGCATCGGAAAGAAGGACAACGCCTACATTCTGACGTCCGAGACCTGCGCGCTGGCAACCATCGGTGCCGAATTCATCCGCGACGTGGAGCCGGGCGAAGTGGTCGCCATCACGAAGGACGGCATCGAGTCCGACCGCAGTATGTGCTTTGCCGACACGAAGCGGCAGGCACGGTGCGTGTTTGAGTATATCTATTTTGCGAGACCGGACACGGTCTTTGACGGCGTCAGCGTCTACCATTCCCGGATCTACGCGGGCCGGTGTCTGGCGAAGGATTCGCCGGTGGATGCGGACCTGGTGGTGGGCGTGCCGGAATCCGGCAACGCGGCGGCTCTTGGCTACGCACTGGAATCCGGGATCCCCTACGGAACGGCCTTTGTGAAGAATACTTACGTGGGCCGGACTTTCATCAAACCCAAGCA
>CANREE010000082.1 GCA_947629545.1 uncultured Lachnospiraceae bacterium
AGGCTGGAGATCTCCTGCTCAGGCACTAAAAGATTACAGGGCTGCACAGTGTAACACATGATTGACAAACATACAATCTTTTGCGCGAAAGCACGAAAACTGCGTAATTCGAACCGTATAAATACGCGGAAACGGGTAGAACGCCACCGTCACTGGCAGACTTTGCCGGGATTCAACAGATTCTTCGGGTCGAATACCGCCTTGATCCCCGCCATCAGGCCAATGAGCCTGTCCCCGCTCTGCCGCGCCAGATAGCCCTTCTTCGCCCAGCCGATGCCGTGCTCTCCCGATACCAGACCGCCCAGCCTGGCCGCGCGACCATAGAGAAGGTCAAATGCCTTCGCCAGCCGCGACTCAAACGCTTCCTTATCCAGCGCATCCCTGCACAGGTAGATATGCAAATTCCCATCGCCGGCATGACCGAAGCCCGGCAGGCGCAGCCCTACCTCCGCAGCCACCTGTTTCGTATAACGGATAAATTCCGCCACCTCGCTTCGGGGGACCACAACGTCGCACTCGTCCATTTCCGTGGTAGACGCCTTAATGGCTTCCAGAAACGCGCCGCGGGCCGTCCACACGCTGCCCTTCCGCTCCTCGGTATCCACGATATAGACATCCTTTGCCCCAAGGCTCAGGCACAATTCCGCCAGGCTTTCCGTTTCGCCGTCCACGGCAGCCCGGGAACTGCCGTCCGCAGTCAGCAGCAGGTAGGCGTCGCTGGATTTGTCCGGAAACTGCTTGCCCAGATATTCTTCCGCATACAGAATCGTCTCACGGGACAGATACTCGATCGCCGTCGGCACCGCTTTGGAGCGGATGATCGCCGGCACAGCCTCGATGGCCGCCTCCATGTTCTCAAACGGCGCCAGCAGACTGACGCTTAACGCCGGAAGCGGCAGAAGCTTCAGGATCGCCTCCGTAATTACGCCCAGCGTTCCCTCACTGCCGATCATCAGATCCTTGAGCGCATAACCGGAACTGTTCTTTACCACTTTGCCGCCCAGTTTCACGATCTCGCCGTCCGGCAGCACCACGGTCAGCCCGCGGACGTAATCGCGGGTAACGCCGTATTTGACCGCGCGCATCCCGCCGGCGTTGGTGCTGATATTGCCGCCGATGGTAGCCGTCTTCTCGCCGGGATCCGGGGGATAGAAATAATCCCGCTCCTCCACATAGGCCGCCAGATCCATAAGGAGAACCCCCGGCTGAACAGTCAGCGTCAGATTGTCCTCATCCAGCTCCAGAATCTGATTCATGGCCGTAGTTTCCAGAAGAATCCCTCCTTCCACGGCGATACAGCCGCCCACCAGGCCGGTTCCCGCGCCGCGGACCGTCACCGGGATATCATGGGCATAAGCGTAAGACATCACGGCCGATACTTCCTCCGTGGTCAGAACCTTTACCAGAACCTCGGGCATCCTCGAAATGCCTCCCAGTTCATCATGGCCGTAATCCTCTCCGATCTCCGCACCGGCAAACACACGGCCGGGCGCGATGCTGCGCAGCGCGCGGATATCATTTTCTTCTATATTATGATACATGGTCCGCCTCCCCTCTCCCGGACGCCTGACCGCTGCCTTCCGCCGCGGCCGCCGACTGCCGGACTGCCTGTCCGCTTTGCTTCTCTGTGCCTGTATCCGCACCTGTATCCACGCCTGTCTCTGTGCTCATATCCGCGCCGTCCCGAACCGCCTCAATCTTCCTCACCAGCTCCGGCAGCACCTTCGACAGATCTCCCACCACACAGTAATGCGCCGAATCGAAGATCGACGCGTTCGGGTCGCTGTTCACCGCCACAACACATTCGGCGCCCTGAATTCCGGCCGCAAACTGCACCGCGCCGGAGATGCCCAGCGTGATCAGAAGCTTCGGTTTCACGGTTCGCCCCGACAGTCCGATCTGGTGCTTCGCATCGAATATCCCTGCTTCCACCAGAGGCCTGCTGCAGGCCAGCTGGCCGCCCAGAAGCTCCGCCAGCCGCGTCGCCAGCGCCATATCTTCTTCACTCTTCACGCCGCGGCCCACCGCGACCAGCACATCGGCTTCGGAAATATCCACCTCCGCCGGCACAGCAGTTACCCGCCTGATCTCTATTCCGTACGGCCTCTCCGCCGCCGGCATCGCCATCGGTATGATCTCACCGGGCGCAGGCGGACATTCACATGCTGAAAAGATCTTATACCTGACCGTACAGAACTGGGGCCGGTGGTTCGGCGTAATGATCTGCGCCATGACATTGCCCCCGAAGGCCGGACGGATCTGTACCAGATCCGTATTCCCGCGCATCTCCAGAGCCGTACAGTCCGCAGTCAGTCCGGTGCGGAACCGAGCCGCCACGCGGGGCGCAAGGGACCGGCCCAGGTTGGTGGCGCCCACCAGCACGGAAGACGGCTTCACCTTCCGGATAAAATCCGCGAACGCATCCGCATAAGGCTCCGCCGAAAATTCCGCCAGCGCAGGCGAATCGTATACGAAAACCCTGTCCGCGCCGCCCGCCGCCACGTTTTTCGCCGCCTGCTCCGTACCGTGTCCCATCAGCACCGCATATACCGGATGACCGGTGACCTTCGCAAGCTCCCTGGCCTTGCCCAGAAGCTCAAATGTAACCGGGTGGAGACTTCCGTGGGAATAATCGGCCAGAACAGCGATTCCGCGCCATTCATTTTTATCAATCTCCGGACGTTCGTCTTTCTCTTCGACAATCACGCCGTCACTTTTCTTCACGCATAAACGGCACATCCGGCAGCCGGCCTCCACACTCAGATGCGCGCCGTCCGCCTTAAGCGCCCCGAACGGACAGACTGACGACAGACGCGCGGCCAGTTCCGGTGTCAGTTTCTCCTGATAAATATGTAAGCCTGCCATACTCTCACCCCTTTCTTCCTATATCACCTTCCGCTCACGGAGCAGATCAAAAATCCGCCCTGCTGCGTCCTCTTCCGCACCGTCAAATATCTCCTTTCCTTCCCGTTTCTGCGGCGGGAACATCCGTACCACCTGCGTCGGGGAACCGGACAGGCCGTAAGATTTCTCATCCCTGTCCCGCATATCATCAAGGGTCATGACACTGATCTGCTCTTCCCTGATCTCCTTCTGCCGCCGGTACGACGGCAGCCGCGGCGTATTCACGCCGTCTTCCATACACAGAAGACACGGCATTGTGACCAGTTGTTCCACGATCAGCCCGTCGCGGAGCGCCCTGACCCACAATCTGCAGCGATCCCCGTACGCGCCTTCCGAACTCGCTGGCCTGACAGCGTCTTCGCCTTTCCTGTCAGACCACATACCTGCATCTCCGTCTTCCCCACCATGCTGCGCACCCATGCCTTCCTCTTCCTCCCCGGCCAGCCGCACCTCCAGCACATTCGTTACATGCGGAATCGCCAGATGCTCCGCCAGCTCCGGTCCCACCTGCGCCGTGTCGCCGTCCGTGGTCTGCTTGCCGCAAAGAATCAGATCAAACGCTCCCATTGCCTGCACGCCCTGCGCCAGCGTATAACTGGTCGCAAGCACATCCGCCCCGGCGAACCGCCTGTCGCTGATCACCGTACCGCGGGACGCCCCCATAGCCAGCGTCTCCCGGATCGCCTCTTTCGCCTGGTTCGGCCCCATGGTCAGCGTATACACCTCGCCGCCGTATTCCCCTGCCAGTCGGAAAGCGGTCTCCAGGCTGTAGAGATCATAAGGGTTCAGCTTACTGCTGATCCCATCTCGTTTCAGCACGCCGGTGACAGGATCGATCTCTACTTTGTTGGTTCCGGGCACCTGTTTGACACATGCCAGAATTTTCATTAGTTCCCTCCTTTTTGCTTATTATTGAAATAAAGTTTCATTTCATGTTTAAAAAAATATGCGTTTACGTCCGCATCGATCTTTTCTGTAATATCCCGCTGCCCGCCGCCATACGCGGCCGCCGCTGCCGGTTTTATTATCTGCCGGCCACTCCCCGGTGAAAGCCGCCTCCCGGGTATATGGCCGGTGCATTTCTTCTGCCTCTTCTATGGATGTCAATGCGGCCTGAGCCGCTTAATTTCCGCTGTTTTCTCGCTTCTTATATAGCGGGAAACGCGAACCTCGCTGCGCTTCCTGCGTAGCAGACTGCCGGACCGCCTACGCCCGGCCGTCATTACTCTGTGCTTCCGAATATACCGTCGCTGCCTGCCTCTGTAGTCTCATACCTATCCAGAATCACACGCTGAATCATATCCCTGGTCTCGGAATTGATCGGATGGGCGATGTCGCGGTATTCACCCTCGGCCGTCTTACGGCTGGGCATCGCGATGAAGAGCCCACGTTCCCCTTCGATAACCTTGATGTCATGGATGACAAACTCGTTATCAAGGGTTATGGAAACGATCGCTTTCATCTTTCCTTCCTTATCGATTTTCCTGACCCTTACGTCTGTGATCTGCATACTGTACTCCTCTCTGTCTTCATCTGGATTCCCGCCTGCGCATGATCGTACGGCACGGGTAGGGCGAAGCAAGGCGTACGCCCCATTCCATCAACCTACAGCGAGTACCTCGCATTCTGCTCGACGACGATCTTCACATCGCCGGGCGAGCCGATGTACGTCGTGTTGGCCCGTATCGTGTCACGGCTTTCTACGATACAGTTCTCAATCACCGAGTTGTCACCAATATATACATCATTGAGAATGATGGAATTCTTAATCACGCAGTTATTACCGATGTACGCCTGTCGGAACAGAATGGAGTTTTCCACAAGACCATTGATAATACTGCCGCTGGATATCAGGCTGTTTCGAACCACCGCTCCGGGATTATACTTGGCGGGCGGCATATCCCCGACTTTCGTATAAATCTCCGGATATTCCCGGAAGAAATAATTTCGCACTTCCGGTTTCAGGAAATCCATATTCGTCTTGTAGTAAGACTCGACGGATGCGATATTGCTCCAGTAACTGTCCAGCTCGTAAGCGTAAATCCGCTTCACATTCTTATAGCGAACCAGAATGTCCTTGACGAAATCGAACCTGTCCTCCTGGGCGGCCCGCTCGATCAGCTCGATCAGCTGCCGCCTGCGGATCACGTAGATGCCGCATGAAACGGTATTCGAATCGGCCACCATGGGCTTCTCCTGGAAATCGAGGATCCGTCCGTCGTCCGCCACCTTCATAACACCGAACCGGGTTACATCCTCGCTGGCCGGCATTGTCTTGCAGACAATGGTGATATCCGCCTTCTTCTCTACATGGTACTCCAATACCTTATTATAATCCAGCTTATAAATACCATCGCCGGCCGCCATGACCACATAGGGCTCATGACTGTTCTTCAGAAAATCAAGATTCTGGTACAACGCGTCTGCCGTCCCCCGGTACCAGTCGTTATGCTCCGTGGTAATCGTAGGCGTAAACAGATACAACCCGCCCTGCTTGCGTCCGAAATCCCACCACTTGGAAGAATTCAGGTGTTCATTCAGGGAGCGGGAATTGAACTGCGTAAACACCGCCACCTTGGAGATATGGGAATTAGACATATTACTCAGCACGAAATCCACGCTGCGGTAACTGCCGGCAATGGGCATGGCCGCAATCGCCCGCTTATTGGACAATTCACGCATCCGCTTGTTGTTACCGCCCGCAAGTACGATACCGATCGCCCTCATCGCAAACCACCTGCCTTCATGATGGACTGGCCGCTCTTAAGTTCACCGTCCGGATAATCCGTCGGGACAGTCTCGCCGGAAACGGCCGTATTCCGTCCGATCTTCACACCGTCCGGAATCACACTGCGCTCCCCGATCGTAGCCAGATCCGACTGATAGACCTTGGGATCGTATGTATTGGGTGCGTACTCGCCGACGCCGATCTGCACGCGGTTTCCCACACGCACCTCCTCGGCCACGATAGCCTTATCGACAACAGTTCCCTCCCCGATAACGGCGCCGCGCATAATGATGGAATCCTTCACCACGGCTCCGGGTCCTATGAGAACCCCGGCGCCGATAACAGAGTTACGGACTTCGCCGTATACCTCCGATCCCTCGCCGATAATACTGCGCTCCACGCGGGCGGTATCAGCGATAAACTGGGGCGGAATGATGTCGCTCTTGGTGTAGATCTTCCAGTACTCCTCATAGAGATTGAACTCCGGAATGATGTCGATCAATTCCATATTAGCTTCCCAGTAAGAGCTTAAAGTACCCACATCCTTCCAGTAGCCGTTATACTCATAAGCGAAGATCCTCCGGCCCTTTTCATGACAATAGGGAATAATGTGCTTTCCAAAATCACAGCCCGGTACATCCTTCAGCGCGATCAGCGCCTCCCGTAAGACCTTCCATGTGAAAATATAAATACCCATGGAGGCCAGATTGCTTCTGGGGTTAACCGGCTTCTCCTCAAATTCCGTAATCCGGTTGGACTCGTCCGTGATCAGGATACCAAACCGGCTGGCCTCCTCAAGCGGCACCGGCATAGCCGCGATCGTCACGTCCGCATTATTCGCCTTGTGGTAATTGAGCATCACTTCATAATCCATCTTATAGATGTGATCACCGGACAGGATCAGCACATACTCCGGGTTATAGCTTTCCATATATTCCAGATTCTGGAAAATGGCGTTGGCCGTGCCGGTGTACCAGTCGCTGCCCATGCTCTTCTCATACGGCGGGAGGATCGTGACGCCGCCCACATTCCGGTCCAGATCCCACGGGATCCCGATACCGATGTGGGAATTCAGCCGCAGGGGCTGATACTGCGTCAGCACACCTACCGTATCCACGCCGGAATTAATACAATTGCTGAGCGGAAAATCGATGATGCGGTATTTCCCCCCAAATGATACCGCGGGCTTGGCCACCTTCTGGGTAAGGACACCCAGACGACTCCCCTGGCCGCCTGCCAGCAGCATCGCGATCATCTCTTTCTTAACCAATGAATACTCACCTTCCTGCTGTTTCTTAATATTTGTCATTCCCGTCCAGCGCACGCGCATGAAAGGGCATGGTTCATCGCATATATGTACAGTATATCACATATTTTTTGAATAGTGAATAAAATAATTAAGAATTTTCTCCTTCAAACCATGCAAGATTCGACTTTTTATGTATCTTTATGCTAGTTTTAAACTGAATTTAAGCAATCCCCGGGCAAAACGAAGCAAAACTTAGCCCTTGAATCCCCACAGGAAATACAGTATAATATATTCTATGAAATTATGCCTGCAGACAAACGGCAAAGACAAAGGAGCACACTTATGGATATGGTCACAGTAAGGGAATTATACCGCAACAGGGAAAATTATTTTGACAGGAAGATCACCATCGGCGGCTGGGTCAGGAGTATTCGGGACTCAAAAGCTTTCGGTTTTATCGTTGTCAGCGACGGTTCATATTTTGAGACGCTGCAGGTGGTGTTCCATGATACCATGACGAATTTCGAAGAGATCCGCAAGCTGAACGTAGGCGCGGCCATCATCGTAACCGGTACGCTGGTGTCGACGCCGGAAGCAAAACAGCCATTTGAGATTCAGGCCGAAGAGATTGCCGTGGAAGGAACCTCAGCACCGGACTATCCGCTGCAGAAGAAACGCCACAGCTTCGAATATCTGCGGACCATTTCCCACCTGCGTCCCCGGACGAATACGTTTCAGGCCGTGTTCCGCGTCCGTTCTCTGATCGCCTACGCGATCCACAAGTTCTTTCAGGAGCGGGATTTCGTTTATGTGCATACGCCGTTAATCACCGCCAGCGACTGCGAAGGCGCAGGTGAGATGTTCCAGGTGACGACGCTCGATCCGGATAACCTTCCCCGGACTGCAGACGGAGCCGTGGATTATACGCAGGATTTCTTCGGCAAGCGTACCAGCCTTACCGTCAGTGGACAGTTGAACGGCGAGACCTATGCCATGGCGTTCCGTAATATCTACACCTTCGGCCCCACTTTCCGTGCTGAGAATTCCAACACCACGCGGCATGCGGCGGAGTTCTGGATGATCGAACCGGAGATTGCGTTCGCCGATCTGAAGGACAACATGGCGCTGGCCGAAAGCATGCTCAAATATATCATCAATTATGTTCTGGAGAACGCGCCGGAAGAGATGAATTTCTTCAACCAATTCGTTGATAAGGGGTTATTGGAACGACTGCACAGCGTCGTGGACTCCGAGTTCGGCCACGTAACCTACACCGAGGCCATTCAGCTGCTTGAAGAAAATAACGACAATTTTGACTATAAAGTCTTCTGGGGCTGCGACCTGCAGACGGAACATGAACGGTATCTGACCGAACAGATCTTCAAACGTCCGGTGTTCGTCACCGATTATCCGAAGGAGATCAAAGCCTTTTACATGAAGATGAACGACGACAATAAAACCGTGGCAGCCATGGACTGTCTGGTACCGGGCATCGGCGAAATCATCGGCGGCAGCCAGCGTGAAGACGATTACGATAAGCTGCTTAAGCGAATGCAGGAGCTGGGTCTTAAAGCAGAGGATTATCAGTTCTATCTGGATCTTCGAAAATACGGTTCCACCCGCCACGCCGGTTTCGGTCTGGGCTTTGAGCGCTGCGTCATGTATCTGACCGGCATGGGCAATATCCGCGACGTCATCCCGTTCCCAAGAACCGTAAACAACTGCGATCTATGATGTCCACGTTGGCAATGAGCAGTGCGAAATTGGGCCTCCTGCAAGCCGTGTCGTGCTTGCACGTAAGCGGCCTGCAGGAGGTCCAATTTCATAGGGCGAAGCCCGTGAGCGAAAAAGCCGCAGGCTTTTGAGCCAAGCACTGCGGCCCCGCGCACTGCAAACCCTCTCGCTGCAAGCTCGCGCATCAGGCCCCGCCGCGCTGCGGACAGCCCCGCTCCGCTCACTCACGCACAGAAAAAACCAGGAGGACGAAAAACCATGAAATTCCTTCACGCCGCCGATATTCACTGGGGTATGACGCCAGACAGCGACAAACCCTGGTGTAAAGAACGAACGCAGGCGATCAAGGACACATTTGCACAAATCATCGAACTGGCGCGGACACGAGAGGTAGACTTCCTGTTTATCTCCGGCGACCTGTTCCACCGCCAGCCGCTTCTCAGGGATCTGAAAGAGATCAACTATCTTTTCTCCACGATTCCTGCCGTCCATGTCGTCATAATCGCCGGCAACCATGACAGAATACGGTCAAACTCTGCGGTTCTGGGGTTCAGCTGGGCCCCTAACGTCACCTATATGCTGAATGACACGATGGAAAGCGTCTTCTTTGAGGACTGTAATACAGAGGTTCACGGTTTCAGCTATCACACGGCAGAGCTCCATGACAGCCTTCCGGCTGACAGTCTTAACGTTACCTTCGACGGCCGTATCCACGTCCTGATGCTTCACGGCGGCGACACAACGCACCTGCCTTTAGATAACGGCGCGCTGGCTGCGTCCAATTATTCTTATATCGCGCTTGGCCATATCCACACGCCGAAGATTCTGATCGAAAAAAAAGCAGCTTTCCCCGGCTCGCCGGAACCGCTTGATCACACGGAAACCGGTCCCCGAGGCGTCCTGCTGGGCAATATTGATCCCGTGACCCGCCAGGTAGATTCCCTGGAATTTGTCAGGCTCTGCCGTTCCCAATACATTCCCCTGATCGTCAATATCACGCCCCGTACCACAAATGCGGAACTGGAGCTGAAGATTTCGCAGGAGATCAAAAAGCGGGGAGCACAGAATATTTTCCGTTTCCGCATCCGGGGTATGCGGGATCCTGATATTGTGTTCGATTTTGAGAATCTCGTTTCAAAATTCCGTATTGTAGAGATTACAGATGAATCCGAGCCGCAGTATGATTTTTCCGCCTTATTCGCCGAACATCCCAGCGACATGATCGGCTTTTATATCCGCGCCTTCGATAAGCCGGATCCGAGTCCGATCGAGAAAAAAGCGCTCTACTACGGTATCAATGCACTCCTGCATACCACGGACGAAAGGAGCTAATCCATGAAATTTCTGGAACTTCAGATAAAGGGATTTGGGAAATTCCACGACCGCAGTCTCACATTTACGGACGGCATCAATGTCGTATACGGTAAGAATGAGGCCGGTAAATCTACGATCCACACATTCATCCGCTGTATGCTCTTCGGCTTAAGACCCCAGCGCGGCAAAGCCGCCAGAAAAGATCTGTACAGCCAGTATGAACCCTGGGAGAACAGCGGCACCTATGAAGGCGCCCTGCGGCTGGAACATGCGGGCCACATCTATCGGATCGAACGGACATTCCGCAAAGATAAAAAGGATCTGCATATCATCGACGAGACGCTCGGACAGGAGATAGAAGCTACCGATGCTTTCATGAACGAATTGTCAGGCGGCTTAAGCGAAACCGCTTATACGAACACCATCAGCATCGGTCAGCTGAAAAGCGCCACCGATGGCGGTATGGTCTCGGAACTGAAAAATTATATCGCCAACATGAACACCTCCGGCAACATGGCCCTTAATATCACGAAGGCATCCGCATTTCTGAAGGCGCAGAAGAAGGAAATGGAAAGCCGGCTGGTACCTGAGGCAGCCCGTACTTATACATCACTTCTGGGTGAGATCAAGGCGATCGAGAAAGATATCGCTGCGCCGGAATACGAGAACCGGCTGCCGGCATACCGGAAATTGAAACTTGATACGCGGGCGGAACTCGAAAAAAAGCAGGCAGAAAAAGAAGACATGATCCAAAAAGCAGCCAGAGGTCGCCAGATTCTGGAAGAGAATCAGTTTAAGGATCTGCCTTCGATTGAAAATTACAAACAGCAGACAGAAGACATTTTCCGGGATTATCAGAATGTGAAGGTCGCCTCGGAGAAACGTTCCCTGAACGCAATGGCCGTAGGCTCCTTCATACTGGCCGCCATTCTGGCTGTCGGGGCAATCGGAGCGGGCATCATGAGCGGCCGGATCGCCGCCGCGTATCAGGTGATCCTCTCCTCGGTCATAACCGCGGCCGTGATCGCCGGAGGACTGGCGGTACTCTGTTGTATCATCGGAACTGTTCTTCTGAGGCAAACGCAGAGACTTCGGAAAGAACTTCAGCTTAGCAGTCAGGCGCTTCTGGAAACCTTCCACCGGCATATCGGCGATTCCGACCTGTCGAAGCAGGCCCTGGAAACTTTTCAGGCCAGAATGGGTGAATTTAAACGTCTCATGAAAGCAACCGAACAGGCTGAAGCAGCGGTAGCACGACTCTCCGATGAAATCGCGCTTCTGAACGCCCGCCAGAACGACTTCAGCGATGCCATCGAAAAGCAGCAGAAACAGCAATGGGAACTGGAGAAAAAACTGGAACTGCTATCCGGCTATAAGAATCAATTGGAATCATTAAAGCATACGCTGGCAGAAAACGCAGATATCTCCCAGGAACTGGCGGCCATTGATCTGGCCCAGGAAACATTAGACAGCCTCTCCATGTCCATCCGGGATTCCTTCGGCCTGTATCTGAATAAAACTGCCTCGGACCTTGTTACCGGCATTACCGGCGGCGCCTATTCCAGTATAAGCATTGATGAAAATCTGAATGTCTTCATGAACACGCGTACAAAGCTTGTACCCATCGAACAGGTGTCCAGCGGGACGATGGACCAGATCTATCTGGCGCTGCGGCTGGCGGCGGCCAAGCTGATTCAGGGCGATAAGGAAGATATGCCGCTGATCTTCGACGACAGCTTCGTACTCTATGACTCCGATCGTCTGAAGAGCGCCCTGAAATGGCTGGCAGATTCTTACAGTGGCCAGCTGATCATCTTCACCTGCCACCAAAGGGAGGCGCAAATGCTGACCGCCAACCAGCTCCCATACAACCTGATCCGGATCTGACTTACTCGGCCTCAAACTGGTCTTTACCTACAAAGCACAGCGGGCAGGTCCAGTCTTCCGGCAGATCTTCGAATGCGGTTCCCGGCTCGATCCCGTTATCCAGGTCGCCCACTTCCGGATCATACACATAACCACATACCAGACATACATATTTCTCCATCACAATGATCCTCCTGTCAGTATTTGAAGGAAAAGGAAATGAGATCCTTTCCCGCCACCTGTAGTTTACTACAAATATGCCTCTTATGCCAGCATTTTCTTTTACTGTTTTGAGAAAGGACACGGTTATGGAATTTCGGATTGAAAAAGCCATCGAATCAGATTATCAGCTCTTCGCAGACATCATCCAGACTGTCTGGCGCGGCATGGACAATAAGGACTGGTACTTCGCCGACGATTCCGACTATACCTATCATATGCTCACCTCCGGCGAAGGACTTGGCTACAAGGCCGTTGAGACCGAAACAGGCGCCGTTGCCGGCGTCTTTCTGGCAGTCATGCCCGGCCTTTCCGACGAGAACATGGGCCGGGACGCCGGACTGCCGGAAGAAGAACTTCCGAAAGTCGCCCATATGGACACCGCCGCGGTCCTTCCCCAATACCGGGGCCACCAGCTCCAGTACCGCCTGATGCAGGCCGCCGAAGCGGATCTGCGCGCGCTGGGTTTTCGCTACCTGATGGGCACGATCCATCCGGACAACATTTACAGCATGAACAACGGCCTGAAACAGGGCTATCGGATCATCGGAGAGAAGATAAAGCACGGAGGAAAGCGGCGGGCGATCCTGATAAAGGAACTGGTATAGCAAAGGCACTGACATGCGCTCATCCGCATGCAGTGCCTTTCCATTTACCCATTTTCCTTCCAATGCAGCCGGTGCAGCTCCCCCTGCAGCGTCATTTTCTCGAATCCGTTCTGCCGCAGGGCTTCATAGAGAACGATGGCGACGGAATTCGACAGATTCAGGGAGCGGATATCGCCCCACATGGGGATCC
>CANREE010000083.1 GCA_947629545.1 uncultured Lachnospiraceae bacterium
TAGGCTGGAGATCTCCTGCTCAGGCACTAAAAGATTACAGGGCTGCACAGTGTAACACATGATTGACAAACATACAAAAAACATAAAACCAAATTATTTTTCAGAAATGAAACTCCTTCACCGGATCCGTAAATGAACAGATCTGTGCTGTCGCATTCTGTAGATAATAAACCTCCGTATTGCCGTCACCGGGCTGATACATCGCCTGCAGAGAAGGATAAGCATCCAGCATATGCTTCTGGGCCTCGATCCGCTCATCCAGGACAGCCTCTGCTGCCACGCGGATCCATTTGCCGTCAGCCATGCCGGAAATCTCCACTTTCGGATTGGCTTTCATCTGACGGGACACCGGTTTTACTTTCCCGGTCTGGATGTATAACCTTCCCTCAAAGAGATCTACAGTCCCGAACGGCCGAACGCGGGGCTGGTCGCCCTCAACGGTCGCCAGATAGTAAACGCCGCATTTCTTCAAAAAATCATAAACTTCTTCCATGTCTGTATCCTCCTCATAATTTTATTTTCTGACTGCCAGTACAACATTTTCAAAGCAGTCTCCCAGATCCATTCTACCTCAGAAAGGCCAGACCAGCAAGTCTATTCCAGCAGTTTCGCGATCTCCTCATAGCTCAGACTGCCCAATGAAACGTTTTCCTCCGTTACAACCTGGTCAGCCAGCGATGCCTTTACCTGCTGAAGCTTTAGAATATTCTCCTCAATCGTACCACGGGTAATCAGCTGGATCACCGTAACCGTCTTTTCCTGTCCTATACGGTGGGCGCGATCCGTAGCCTGATTTTGGGCCGCTACATTCCACCAGGGATCGTAATGGAGCACCATGTCCGCCCTTGTCAGATTCAGGCCAGTACCGCCCGCCTTCAGGGAAATCAGAAAAACCGGCGCTTCGCCCCGTTGAAATGCGGCTACCCGCTGCTGCCGTTCCTCCTTTGACGTCTCTCCTACCAGCAGGAGGCTGGTAATCCCTTCCGCATTCAGACGTTCACGGATCAGATCCAGCATGGACGTAAACTGCGAAAACAACAAAATTCGGTAGCCGGATTCAACGCCGGAGCGCAGCAGTTCCATGCAGGTCTCCAGCTTGGCGGAACCGCCGCCGTAATTGTCGTAGATCAGGCGCGGATCGCAGCAGATCTGCCGAAGCCTTGTCAGTGCCGCAAGAATCTGGATCTTATTCTCCTCAGCCTGCCCCTCCAGCGTTTCTTTCAGCTGCAGCGCACGGGCCGTGTATAACTCCTTCTGCTCTCCTTCCATCTGTGAGTAGACCACAGTCGTGAGTTTCTCCGGCAGTTCCTTCAAGACGTCCCTTTTCAGCCTGCGCAGAATAAACGGTCCCGTCATCCGTTTCAGCATTGCCAATGCATCTCCGTCTCCGTCCCGCACGACCGGTATTTCAAAGCGCTCCCTGAAACGCCGGTACGAATATAGAAATCCCGGCATCAGAAAATCAAAAATACTCCACAGTTCACTTAAGCGGTTTTCGACAGGTGTTCCTGTCAGGGCATAACGCGTCTGCGCCTGGATCAGTTTCACGGCACAGGCGCTCTGGGTGGACGGATTTTTAATGTACTGGGCCTCGTCAATGACCAGAAAACGAAAATGGGTCCCCTCATAGAGGGCCACATCACGTTTCAGCAAATCATAGGACGTGACAAGCACATCAAAATTCTTCAGGGTTTCCAGTTTCTCCTTCCGTTCCGCGGCGTTGCCGGTGATCGGCAGGACTCGCAGAGACGGGGCGAATTTCATAAATTCACACTCCCAGTTATAGACAAGCGACGCGGGACAGACAATAAGGGATAGCGGTGCCGTTTTCTCCGCCTTCTGCACCTCATCATAGATCACGCTGATGACCTGTACGGTCTTCCCCAGTCCCATATCATCGGCCAGAATACCGCCGAACCCCAAAAAGTCCAGTGTTCGCAGCCATCGAAAACCGTTTTTCTGATAACCGCGGAGCACCTTCGCAAATCCCTCCGGGATCTCGAAATCGCTGTCCTCCACAGACTTCATTCCCCGCACGATGGCCTTGAAATTCGAATCCCTTTCCAGACGGATATCATGCCGTTCCCGATAGAGGCTGTCCAGATAAAGTGCCCGGTATCTGGGTACATGGAAAATAGTTTCCGAGGCCGTTTCAGACGACGTCACGAATTTTCCCGGCGCCTCTATATAATCGATCATACGGGCCACTGTTAACAATCCATTATCTGACAACCGCAAAAATTCTCCGCTTTTTAAACGGTAATAGGGCTTTTTCTCACGATAAGCGGTCAGGATCTGCTCCAGTTCCGCACCATTCAGGTCGCCGGCATCCACTTCCAGCGTCAGCCACCCGCCTTGCGCCTGAAGTCCCACAGATATCTCCCGCGGCGGCAGCACCCTGAGATTCTCCATGCCGTCTGCCAGAAACACATCACCAAGTTCCTTCAGTTCTCCGATTCCCTCTGACAAAAGCCGAAAAATCGCAGCCTCATCGTCGGCGATCACCAGATCATTGGTCTGTTGATCACGATACGGAAAATACTTTGTAAGCGTCCGGCTGATTCGAAATTCTCCCGGTACGTCTCGGACAACCGTAGCAGGTACGTGTCCATCTTCCAGCGGATGAAACGAATAACTTCCATAGCTGAGTCTGGGCCGCAGCATCACTTTCCCCGGCTCGGGACTTTCAAGCGTAAAACTTGCCGTAAGCGCCGGAGGCCGATAGCTTTCCAGATCCACGCCTTCATGCTGTAATATGCCGCATTTCTCCAATTTTCGAAGAACGCGCTCGCCAAACAGGGAAACATCTTTTTCATTGACCGTCACCTCGTAGGGCGCGCCGAATCCCTGCGTCATTTGCCCGAAAAACACCTCGGTCTCCCGGCTGAACGCTTCATCGCAAATATAAAGCCGGCTTCCCTTCACAAGATACAGATGCTTCTCCCCGCTGAAAGTAACAATATCCCGGTCAAGCGTAACACGAAGCCCTCTTGCACCGGCCCGGCGTACGTCCACAGTAAATTCCGGATTCTCCCTGCATACCAGCAAGAGCTTCTTTTCACCCTTCTTATCTTCCGCCTCCAATTCGCATCCTTCGACAAGCGCAAAGAAACGATCGCGCCGGGCGCGGCTTAAATTCAGTTCCCGAATCGGCGGCACCTGTACATATATGCTTTTCTTAAATTCAAAATAATGTTCTTTATATGAATCGGCCAATTCCAGTACCATATCCAAAAGGCCCCGGGAATCCTCTGTAAATGCTTCTCTGCTGTGATAGAACGCCAGACCCTTGCCGTACTCCACATAAGCGCCCTTACGGACAGCTTCCGTGAGGGCAATCAGATCCTTTACTACATAACCACGGCCTGTCCCGATACGGAACTCCACCCGAATGTCCTGTCGATGCAAAAGCAGCCGGGGTATCAATGCCACAAGTCCGTCATGTTCCTGACGGGCGATGCCGGCGACCTCCCTGTTGGTATATTCACGGATCATATTGCGAACCTGAGGGGAAGTGGAAACGGGCCGCTGCGGTGCGTTGTCCGCATATTCCAGAAAATGCCTCAGCAGCGCCTTTTCATGGACACAGGGTCTGGAATAGACGTCGCCGCGGCCACACGAACAAGAGCAGCTGTAAATCTCGCTGCCCTTGACTTCCAGACGCACACGGTACGTAAAACCCAGATCCTCCACGACGCCTTCGACGCCGGTCTCACCCTTCCAGAATGTTCGGGTCTGCATGCTTTCGACTCGCATGGATTACCTCCCGCATTCGCAAAACCGCCCCTGACGGGACGGAGTGTTGGCGCTCACTGACGCTCACCGGGGCTAGGACATTCGCAAAACCGCCCCTGGCGGGGCTCTCCGCTGCTTCGCAGCTCCGTTTTGCTCATGTTCTTGCGCTCCCTCCGCCGGTAAGGGGGCCGGCAGGTCCTTATGCAAGCATAAACCTGCCGGCCCCCTTACCGGCGGGTGAGCTGTTGCTTCACATCCGTTCCGGGGCCTCGAAGCCTAACAGATGGATGCAGCTTTCAAGAACGTCCTTCACCAGACAGATCAGGCGAATATAGGCGGCCTTTTTCTCCTTGTCCTCTTCTTTCAGGATCATGGTCGTGTTGTAAAAGCTGCCGAAAACATCAGACAGCTCGTAGATGAACTGACACAGTTTGTGGGGAGCCTTTTCGGCAAACGCCGTCTCCACCACGTCATTATAGGCAGCCAGCTTAAGCATCAACGTCTTTTCCTCCGCAGACTGCGCGGGACGGATGCCGCCTTCCGGCATCTGCGCGGAACCGACGCAGCCTTCCGGCGTCCCGGAGGCTGCATACCCTTCCTCATACTTCGCCAGAATCGATTTGATTCTCACGATCGTATACAGAATATACGGACCCGTATTTCCCTCAAACGAGGTAAAACGGTCGATATCGAACACATAATCCTTCGACACCTGATTGGACAGATCGCCGTATTTCAAAGCGGCCAATCCGATAATCCGCGCGGTTTTCCTGGCCTCCGCCTCATCCATGGTCCGGTTCTCCACAATCCGGCCATATGCCGCGCTGTCAATCTGACGAATCAGGTCCTCCAGCCGCATGACGCCGCCTGCGCGAGTCTTAAAAGGCTTGCCGTCTTTTCCGTTCATGGTTCCGCACATCAGGTGTACCAGTGTTGTCTCCGGTTTCACATAACCGGCCTTCCTGGCCACCCGGAACACCTGGGTCAGATGAAGCTCCTGACGCTTGTCCGTAATATAAATATAGCCGACGGGCGCAAAATCCTGCTCCCTCTCAATAATTGTTCCCAGATCCGACGTTCCATACAGGGCCGCGCCGTTGGACTTGCGGATAATGCAGGGCGGAAGCTCCTTGGGATCACCCGGCTCGGCGATGTCCACCACCAGCGCCCCCTCGCTCTCATATGCCAGACCCTTCTTCTGCAGGTCCTCAATCAGTCCCGGAATATAGGGCTGAGCATCGCTTTCCCCTTTCCACAGATCAAAGGTCACGTTCAGATTGCCGTAATTCTTTTTCAGATCTGCCAGCGACACATTCATGATATGGCGCCAGATCGCCCTGTAAGGCCCGTAACCTTTCTGAAGCTTCAGGGTAGCTTCCTGCGCTCTGGTCTTAAACGCCTCATCCTCCTTGGATCTGGCGCTGGCGGCAGGATAGATTTCCTCCAGTTCACTGAGCGTAAACGGCGGTTCTTCTGGATAAGGCCCGGTATAATTTTCATCGAAATACACCAGATCCGGTTTCCGGTCACGAAGTTCCTCAATGGTCAGGCCCATCTGCAGGCCCCAGTCTCCCAGATGGACGTCGCCGATCATATGATAACCCAGGTAATTTCCCATCCGCTTGATGCATTCGCCGATAATGGCAGTCCGCAGATGTCCCACATGCAGGGGCTTGGCCACATTGGCCCCGCCGTAATCCACGATGATCGTCTTACCGCCGCCGGTCTCCTCCACGCCCAGCTTGGCCTCGCCGCGCATACCGTCCAGATAGGCGGCCAGATATTCGCCGCTGAGCTTCAGATTGATGAACCCCGGCATCACGGCCTCGACGGATTCGAACATGGTCGGCATCGCCGTCTCGGCTCCCGAACTGCTGATCCCGGCCGCGCAGTTTACACAGGTCCCGGCTGCACCGCTCCCACAGCTTCCGGCCGCATCTTCGGCCGCCTCTCCGCACGGCGTCTGCCCCTTCAGCGCCGCAACAACTTCATTTGCAATCTCGATGGGCTTCTTGTGGTACGCTTTCGCCGCCGCCATGGCGCCGTTGCACTGGTATTCACACAGATCCGGCCGGTTGGAAAGCGTCACCCTTCCATAGTCCGCAGCGTATCCGCAGCCTTCAAACGCCGCCCGCATCTGCTCCGCGATCAGATCAATGATTTTCCTCACAGTCAAATTCTCCTTCTATATGTGCTGTTGTCTTCGTGATTGGCAATTCATTATACAGGAAAAGAACGGAAAAAGCAACCATCGCCTCAGTTAAATCCAAAGAACTTCTGGCTGATCTTATATCCTGCCTCGGAGATCTTCCTTCCGCCCTTGCCCGGCAGGTTCATGCCCTGCCCAAGGAAGCCGAACCGCAGCCGCAGCCACAGCGGGAAGCTTTTCTTCTTCAGATACTGCCACAGTTCCTTCTTCTTCGCCAGATTCTCCTCGGTGCCGGAGCGGATCGCCAGAATCGAGGAAATGACCATCATGATCTCCAGATAACGAACCATATAATGCCGCAGTTTCCGGTTAGCGATCTTCCCCATATCGTAGTAATCCAGCATCAGCTTCGTCACCTTCAGCTGCTGGTCGATACGGCCGATCATGATCTGCTCATTGACCGACTGATCCTCGCGCCCGATATAGTAGCGGTAGAAATTCACGTCCAGATAGTACATGGTCTTCACATGGGGCAGCGGCTGATAGACAAAAATATTGTCCACATAAAAGGTGTGCTTCGGCAGTTCCAGTCCGCAGTCCCTGAGAAGCTGGGTCCGGTAGATCACCGAATGCATCAGGATATACTGCCCAAGGATAAATACCTTCACGTCCTTCCAGGTAAACAACTGGTCCTTCGGCAGGGCCGTCCGGTAATTCATGACCTTCTTGTGGGCCGCCCCCTGCTTGTCATAGACGAAATTGCTGATCAGCATATCCAGCGTCTGGCTGCCGTAGACATAGCGGCGCAGGGTATCCAGGATCGCCCGGTAGGCGTCCGCGTCCACATGATCGTCGCTGTCCACCACCTTAAAATACACGCCGGAAGCATTTTTAAGCCCGGTGTTCACCGCCTCGCCGTGACCGCCGTTCTCCTGATGGATGGCCCGGCAGATACCGGGATAGTTCTTCTCGTATTCATCGGCGATCTGCGCCGTATTGTCCTTCACGGAACCGTCGTCCACGATCAAGATTTCGACCTCGTCGCCGCCCACAAGCAGGGATTCGATACATTTGCCCATATAAGCCGCCGAGTTGTAACAGGGTACCGCAATCGATAACAGTTTCAAGTCTTGTCCCTCCAATTATGCAAAATGTTCTGCGAAAACTGCCGTCAGGTTGGCCGCCGCATGGACGGTCACCGCGGCCCAAAATCCCCCTCGATGTTCATAACTCTCTGCAAGGACCAGCCCCATGCAGATTCCGTAAACCCCCTGAACCACGCTTCCGTGATAGAGGCCGAAAATGGATGCCGACACAATCATCGCAGCCGGAAACGAGAATCGCGGCCGCAATGTGCCGTAAATCATCCCGCGGAAAACCAGCTCTTCCGCCGCCGGGATCAAAACTCCCGCAAGTGCGATCTGCTGCCACAGCGGCGGCGCATAGATCCGCACCAGATTATCCTGGTAACCTGTAAACACCTGCTGTAAACCGCTGATAGCAATCAGGTTATTAAACAGGAAACAGGATACGCTGCCGATGCAGACGCACTGGAAAAGGCGCGCATACGGGGACCGGGGGATGAGAAAGCGGTTGAGGTCGTCCTGCTGCGCGGTCATCACTGTCCCCGACGTGCGGCCGGACAACCGAACTGCGGCCGTCTTACCGCCTGTCAGCCTTTCGAGCGCCGCATTGATTCCGTCCGTCAGCTTCTCAGGCAATGCCGCCATACGGCTATCCGGCCTGCCGGCAGCCAGCCGCCGCACCGGCCATCCCGGATAGAATCTTCCGTCCGCCGTTCCGCGCGCGTAGATGACTCCCAGGATCACCAGCGCCGCTGCCGCGGAAATCCCCTGAGCCGGGAGCGCCTGCATATCCGGAAACAGCAGAAAAATCCCCGCCGTCAGGATCTCATACACGGCGATCGGATAAATAATCTGCCACACCAGTTTCATCCGGCTTACTCCTTCCCTTTCCGTCATCGCACGACTGCATCCGCGCGCGTTCTCCGCCCATGCTCTTTCCACATACAATGCATGCGCGTATTTTTCTCCGCACTCAAAAAGAGTATATCACAGTTTTTTGCATATTTCACTTATTAGTTGCTTTTTTTCCGCAATAAGTTTATACTGATTTTAACCGCTTGAAACATTTTTCGTGTTATCCGGAATATACAGAAGGCGTGCCGCCGGCATCCTTCCTGAAAATACGGCCAGAGCGGCACCGCGCCCTCCCCTGATGATATTACAGAAGGCGCCGGCGCTCCGCGGGTTTTCCCTGAAATGAATACAGCCAATCAAAGAAAGAGAGGTATCACATATGCCGAAGAAACGCATTGTCATGGCTTTAGGCCACAAGGCCCTGGGCACGAACCTGCCGGAGCAGAAGGAGGCCGCCCAGCATATGTCCCGAATCATCGCCGATTTCGTCCAGGACGGATGGCAGGTGGCGGTCGTTCATTCCAACGCCCCCCAGGTCGGCATGATCCACACCGCGATGAATGAATTCGGGAAGCAGCATGAAGGCTACACCCCAGCCCCTATGTCCGTCTGTTCTGCCATGAGCCAGGGCTATATCGGCTACGACCTTCAGAACGCGATCCGCGCCGCCCTCTTAGGCCGCGGCATCTATAAACCGGTATCCACGATATTGACCCAGGTTACCGTAGACCCCTATGACGAAGCCAGCCACACGCCGGCCAAGTCCATCGGCCGCATCCTGACGGCAGAGGAAGCTGCCGCCGAAGAAGCCAAAGGCAATTTCGTCCGAGAGATCCCCGGCAAGGGCTTCCAGCGCATGGTAGCCGCGCCGAATCCGGTCGCCATCGTGGAGATCGACGCGATCCGCGCCCTTCTCGACGCCGGTCAGATTGTCATCGCCTGCGGAGGCGGCGGCATCCCGGTCATGGTTCAGGGCCATTCCTTAAAGGGCGCCAGCGCCGTCATTGAGAAGGATCTGGCCGCCGGCCTTCTGGCCCGCGAAGTCGACGCCGACGTGCTGATGATTCTGACCGCCGTGGACAATGTAACGCTCAACTACGGCCAGCCCGACGAGCATCCCATCCATACGATGAACCTGGACGAAGCCCGCGATTACATCGCCCAGGGCCAGTTCGAGTTCGCCTCCATGCTGCCGAAGGTCGTCGCCAGCGTCGATTTCATCCAGAGCGGCAAAGGCCGCCGCGCCGTCATCACCTCGCCGGAGAAGGCTGTGCTGGGACTCGCGGGGAAGGCCGGGACGTCGATTGCGGAGTAGGCAAGAAAACGGTACTGTAATTTGCACCTTACATATATCGCATAGTGCAAATTTTGCACTTTTGAAATTGACAAAGTGCAAGATTTGCACTATACTGAACGCGGAGATGCAAATATGGGAACTTTGAAGAATCTCAGAAATGAAAAAGGATTAACGCAGCAGCAGGCCGCCGCTCTTGCCGGTATTTCCATACGCTCCTATAAGTCATATGAGAACGATATCTCGAAAGCAGATACTCTAAAATATCATTACATTGTCGATAAACTGACCGCCTTCAATCCTGTCGATGAAGATCACGGCGTAATCAGCACAGATGAAATAAAAAGGAAATGCGCCGCGATATTCGAAAATCGCGAAGTCAGTTTTTGCTATCTCTTTGGTTCCTATGCGAAAGAAAAAGCGACACCCGCAAGCGACGTGGATCTTCTTATTTCAGCGAACATAAAAGGATTAAAGTTTTATGAATTAGTCGAAGAACTGCGGCGTTCGCTCCACAAAAGAGTAGATGTCCTGGACATTGACCAGCTAAAGAATAATCTGGAATTAACTCAGGAAATTCTTAAGGATGGGATTAAAATATATGGATAATAGTTTCACCTGACAGGTCCGGATCGCTCATGCCATCCGGGTATGGCTGTTCTCTTTTTTTCGTTCAACGATAACATCGCACATGCCATAACAACGACATCGGCGATAATTGGAAATCCAGGATATAAGACCAAGAGCCCGTTTTCGGCGGCTGGAACATGTCAGCCGTATCGGAGACGGGTGCTTTATCTTGCAGAAATTGAGCAAAAAAGGACAGGACAAAACGACGGGACCGTGGTATGCTGGCTGCAGCAGAACCGGGACGGCCGACCGGGCCATGCAAAACACATCAGGGGAGGGATCGGGCGATGGACAGACTGGACACGGTGCGCCGGGCGGTGGAATACATCGAGGCGCACCTCACGGAGGACATCACCGCAGCGGACGCGGCGCGGGCGGTACACCTTTCGCCGTTTTACTTCTCGCGGGAATTCACCGCGATCTCCGGGTACAGCGTCGGCGAATACATCCGCGGGCGCAGGCTGTACCTCGCGGCGCTGGAGCTCGTGCGGACGTCCGCCCGGGTGCTGGACGCGGCGCTCGACGCGGGCTACGACAGCCCCGAGAGCTTCACGAAGGCGTTCCGGAAGCAGTTCAACGTTTCGCCGATGGAGGTCCGGCGCACGGGGCGCGTGCCGAAGCCATTCCTCCCGCTGAACATCACAGAACAGGTGCAAGGAGGCACAGCGATGGACGTACGCATTGAAAACATGGAGGCATTCAAGGTGGTGGGCGTTTCCCGCCGCTTCTCCGGCGAGACGAGCTACCGGGACATCCCAGCGTGGTTCGACGAGCTGCAGGCCACCGCAAAGACCGACCCGGCGCTGGCAGTGCTCGGCTCGGTCGCGGTCTGCGTAGACGACAACGGAACGGAGGATTTCGCATATTGGGCGGCAAGGCCGTACATCGGCGGCGAGATCCCCAAGGGGCAGGCGGTGCTGGAGATCCCGGCGCACACCTGGGCCATTTTCACGGCGACGGGTCCGCTGCCCGGAGCGCTGCAGACCGTCAACACAGCGATCTTTGCCGAATGGCTCCCCGGAAACCCCGACTGGGTGCCGGACGGCGGCATGACGGTGGAGAACTACCTGCCCGGCGACATGGGCGGACCCGACTACCGCTGCGAGATCTGGCTCCCGGTGCAGCCACGGACGTGAACATAAAAAGCCCCGATCTGGTAGCTTCTAATCAATCAGTATCGAAACAGTACTGACATTGGGTAGCTGCCAAACAGGGGGGCAAAACGGAAAACAGCCAAACTCGGTTTCTCGACCGGGCATGGCTGTTCTCCGTTTTTTACTCGTCTTCGATCACAACATTGCTGTCATCCATGCATAATAGAGTCAGGTTAATTAGTCTCTTCTTTTTGACTTATTTGTATCAAATGGTTCCCCGATTTCTTTCATTTCATCGTTTTCGTCCTGATATGGTTCTTGATAATAATGATCAAGACTCTCTTTTTCCATTATATTTTGTTTTCTTTTTCACATCAAAAAATCACAAATCCGCCAAATAGTAACGCAAGGTCTTCGCTGCGCCCTTTTTTGTCAAAAGGCCGTCGGCAACCATTTCACGCAGAAGCAAAATTGCTGTTGCCTGAGAAACGTGCAAAGTTTGTTCAATATCCTTTCGGACAACAAAACCGTTTTTTCGACAAAGGCTGACAACAGCTTCGATTCGTTCTTCCTTCTTTGAGCTGCTTGTCTGCGGGCGCCTGGCTTCTTCGGTTTTGCTTCCGTTCTCTTTTGCGTAATTAAGATTAGGGAGAATGATTTTAAAGGCATTGCTTGTAGCCTCAATCAATGGCTTGATGGATGAGTCAGAGTAACTCTCATTGATCTTCAAAATGCCCGTCCCATAAGCCTCGATCAGTCTCAACCGATAAAAAATATTGGCAAGGTTTTGATTTCTGAGAGCAGAAACGCCCAGCATGATATCATCCAGAGACATCCCTATGACCAGCCCCCCGACGGACACGAACTCTATACGATCATCGAAAATACTGATCAGCGTCGGGGCGCTGAAGGAATAATCTCGATGTATGATGGCATTCAGCAGCGCCTCCCTTACCGCGACAACGGGATAATCCCGGCTGTCCAGCCGGTCAAGCCCCTGAAACTCCGCACGAATACGATTGTAGCGGTCGATGTAATCGAAAGCGGCCTCAAGCTGTTCAAACAGGGAGCCTGACAACTCGGTACGATCCTTGAAAACAGTTTTTTTACTTCCTTCAAAAACCGCCAGTTTGATCGTGTGGGTGCATTGTTCAGATAATAGGAACGCCAGATTTGTAAACGTCCCGTCCTCACCGATCAAGTGGAGCGTCCGCATCTGCTGAGGGCCGAAATCCAGCCCCCGCTTTTTGAAAAAGGCAAAGCAATGTTCAAACGTGAGCAGTTGATTGATGGATCGTGCCGCCTCATAGCTGTCGCCGCTGGTCTCCCGAATCATGTTAAGAATAGCAGCATCAGAGGCGGGCACAGTGGATGCGCCCTGACGCACATAGACCCCCTCAGGACGGATGCCTTTGTCCCGGAGGTAATATGGCCTTGCCGTGCCGCGTTGTACGGAAACTGTGACCACCGCCTTGCCGTCTATGTCGGTGTAACGACAGTCCACAAACATCATCATATCCGGCCTTATGGTGTCGCGCAGGGCGTTGGTCACGCGAAGCATCGTGGCATCCGCATCAGGCACCCCGCAAACCGAACCGTCGTC
>CANREE010000084.1 GCA_947629545.1 uncultured Lachnospiraceae bacterium
TCCTGCAGAATGATCTTCGCGGCCAGCGTCTCCACATTCTTCTGCAGGTACCGCTTCAGCGGCCGCGCGCCGTAGACCGGGTCGTATCCCCGCTCCACCACGAACTCCCGCGCCGAATCGGTCAGCTCCACCGCAATCTCCCGATCCGCCAGACGCCGGTTGGTGTCCGCCATCAGAAGCGTGATGATTCCGGCGATATTATCCCTGGTCAGCGGCTTGAACAGAATGATCTCATCCAGCCTGTTCAAAAACTCCGGCCGGAAATGGGCCCGCAGGTCGCTCATAGCCATCTCCTCCGCCTCCGCGCGGATATTTCCATTCTCATCGATGCCCTCCAGCAGATACTGGGAGCCGATGTTGGACGTCATGATGATGATCGTGTTCTTGAAATCCACGGTCTTGCCGGTGGAATCGGTGATCCGCCCGTCGTCCAGCACCTGCAGAAGCACGTTGAATACATCCGGATGGGCCTTCTCCACCTCGTCGAACAGCACGACGCTGTAAGGCTTTCTGCGGACCGCCTCGGTCAGCTGGCCGCCCTCATCATAGCCCACATATCCGGGAGGCGCCCCGATCAGACGCGCCACGGAATGCTTCTCCATATATTCGCTCATATCGATCCGGACCATGTTGGACTCGTCGTCAAAGAGGCTTGCCGCCAGCGCCTTCGCCAGCTCCGTCTTGCCTACGCCGGTGGGACCTAGGAACAGGAACGAACCGATGGGCTTGGTCGGATCCTTGATGCCCGCCTTGGACCGGATGATGGCCTCGGTCACCTTCTCCACGCCCTCGTCCTGGCCCACGACCCGCTTATGCAGCTCCTCGTCCAGATGCAGGGTCTTGCTGCGCTCACTCTCCGTCAGCTTCGCCACCGGGATGCCGGTCCACCTGGAAATGATCCGGGCGATCTCGTCGTCGGTAACGCTCTCGCGCACCAGGCTCAGATCCTGGTTCTTCACCTTCTCCTCTTCCTCCGCCAGCTGCTTCTGCAGTCCCGGGAGCTTCCCGTACTGCAGCTCCGCCGCCTTGTTCAGATCGTAGACCTGCTGCGCCTGGGCGATCTCCCGGTTCACGCTCTCGATCTCCTCGCGCAGAGACGACAGCCGCTCCACCGAATGCTTCTCATTCTCCCACTGCGCCTTTTTATTAGCAAATTCATCGTGCAGCTCGGCCAGCTCCTTCTGCAGATCCGCCAGCCGGTCCTGGCTCAGATGGTCGGTCTCCTTCTTAAGCGCCGCCTCCTCGATCTCCATCTGCATGACCTTCCGGGACAGCTCATCCAGCTCCGTCGGCATGGAATCCAGTTCCGTCTTGATCAGCGCGCAGGCCTCGTCCACCAGGTCGATGGCCTTATCCGGCAGGAACCGGTCGGAAATGTACCGGTCCGACAGCACCGCCGCGCTCACCAGCGCCGAGTCGGTGATCTTCACGCCGTGGAACACCTCGTAGCGCTCCTTCAGGCCGCGGAGGATGGAAATGGTGTCCTCCACCGTAGGTTCATCCACCATGACCGGCTGGAACCGCCGCTCCAGGGCCGCGTCCTTCTCGATATATTTGCGGTACTCATCCAATGTGGTCGCTCCGATGCAGTGCAGCTCGCCCCGGGCCAGCATGGGCTTTAAGAGATTCCCCGCGTCCATGGAGCCCTCGGTCTTGCCGGCGCCCACGATCGTATGCAGCTCGTCGATGAACAGAATGATCTGTCCGTCGCTCTTCTTCACTTCCTCCAGAACCGCTTTCAGCCTCTCCTCGAACTCGCCCCGGTACTTGGCGCCCGCGATCAGCGCGCCCATATCCAGCGCGAACAGCTTGCGGTCCTTTAAGCCCTCCGGCACGTCGCCGCGGACGATACGCTGGGCCAGCCCCTCCACCACAGCGGTCTTGCCGACGCCGGGCTCTCCGATCAGCACCGGATTATTCTTGGTCTTCCGGGACAGGATGCGGATCACGTTGCGGATCTCGCTGTCCCGGCCGATGACCGGATCCAGCTTCTGGTCGCGGGCCCGTTCCACCAGGTCGGAGCCGTATTTCTCAAGCGTGTCGTAAGTGGCCTCCGGGTTGTCGCTGACCACCCGCTGGTTCCCGCGGACCGTAGTCAGAGCCTGCAGAAATGTCTCACGGTTGATGCCGTACTGCCGGAACATTTCCTTCATCGTCTTATCCGGCTGGCGCAGCATGGCCAGGAACAGATGCTCCACGGACACATACTCGTCGCCCATGGCCTTCGCCTCGTCCTCGGCGTTCACCAGTACCTTGTTCAGATCATTGCTCACATAGAGCTGCCCGCCGCCGGAAACCTTCGGAAGCCGCTCCACCGCCTGGCGGACCTCATTCGTGAACATTTCCCCGGAAATGTTCATCTTCGTGATCAGCTTCAGGATCAGGCTGTCCTCCAGCGTCAGGAGACTCAACAGCAGATGTGCCTGCTCCAGCTGCTGGTTGCCGTGCTCGTAGGCCAGCTTCTCGCAGGTCTGGACGGCCTCGACCGATTTCTGGGTAAATTTATTGATATTCATAGGATCTCCCCCTTTGTTCTTTCTCTGCGGCAGCTGCTGCCATAGCCCGTTCCGCGGTTATTCTGCAGTTCATATATTGGCTGTGACCGGTAGTGTCGCTTTGTTCTATTCGTACTATAACACATGTTGTTAGCACTGTCAAGGCCTGAGTGCTAAAATTTTAGGCAAAATAAAACCCCCGGGGGCCGGTGCGGAGGCACCGGCTGCCGGGGGATATATTATTGACTCTATATGGTTCTCATTTTTTCTGCGCACAATCCCACTTTTCCAGCGCTACCTTGTATTCTTTTCGAAAACAAACCCTTCTTTCCTTTGTTTCACCTCGTTTTTCAGATACCCCGGCAGAATATCCCCCACGCATTCTGCAATCATATTAAAGCAGACCCTCTTCGTTTCTGTTTGTATTATTCCATCCGTGAAAATTTCAGCCACATGCGCAGAACGCCCGGCCAGAAGCCCGATTTTATACAGGCTGTGATCAATCAGATAAATGAATATAACCGTATCTTTTTGTCAAAACAAAAGCTTCCGCTGCCAAACGGCCGCTCATCCCGGCCGGCTTTAATCCCCTTCAGCCTGGAGATGGTACTTCGCCAGCATCGCTTCAAGAAACGCCGTATCTCCGCTCAGGCGCGGGATCTGATCTGCCTCGCCCGCCGCATACATCGCCGAGGTCAGCTTTAGAATACGCTCTGTGCCAGCCTGAACACCTTCTTTGCGCCCCTCCTGCCTCTGCTCCTGCATCAGCTCCTGAAACTGCATATATCGCGCCTCCCATTCTCTGCTCCGCTTCAGTTCCTGCACCCTTCCATGAATCCTGCTCACGTTCGGATCCGCCACTTTCCCCACATACTCATCCGTGGAATTTTCCACATAATGCAGCAGGTTCACCAATTCCCTCGGCTCCTCCATCTCGTTTGTTCCCTTCGTATTCAGGAACACACGCACCGCTCCGTCTCCAAGAGGAAAATCCTCCTCCCTGCAGCGATTCTCAAACGTGTATCTGTACAATCCTTTTCCGAAGGGATCAAATGTACAGATAAACACTAGATACACCGGCTTCAGATCTACAAATTCTGCCCCCGGTTTCAATGACGCTACATCCATCTCTGCCTGATGATAGCGGCTCCTCTGCGGCAGCGACTCGCGGTCCCGATTCTCCATCTCCATGTTATATCGGATCTCCACCTCATCGCTGACAAACACATCCAGCCGCACGCTTCGAAAATCACTGCTGTATAGGAACGAATGCTCCACGCTCACTCTGACTCTGCCTACTTTAATGCCAAGAAGCGTCTCTAAAAGCAGACGACTCGTCTCCTCATCCTCCGCCGCAGCGGCAAACAAGAAGTAGTTCGACAGGTTCAGGTTCTGAAAATTTGTGTTTGCTTCTCTCATAATATCCTCCTCCTTTTTGTACGCGGGGAGGATATCCTGCCAATATTTATTCTAACATAGGTTGGAGGATTTGGGAAGAGGAAATGAGAAATGATTCTCTTCCAAAATATAAGATCAAAACGTACCTGAAAAACCAGAAGCGGATCTCTTCACAAGAGAATCTTCTTAATATATATCTTCAATAATATGGTTCTTCTATTTCATATCGTATTCCTCTAAAATCAATCTGTACCTGCCGTTCTTCCCTGAATTTCCTGCAACAACTGATTTTTTGAAGATGACAGTTTATCTTCAAGTTCATTCCACTCCGCATCCCAAGAAGAAAAAGCGCTTCCACCGCGATGATCGGGCAAAGCATAGTTCTCCTTCAAATATCCAGCCAAAAATCAGTATACTTTTCCGCTCCAAGAATATTAACATGACTCACATCACAAAAATCCGTTTCATAATCAATACCTGTTTTCTCTAATATGGAAGCCATATCCAAAAAGGGAATGCCATATTCGCCTGCAATACTCTCAAGCGTATTAGAATCCATAACATCCTGCTCAGTGAAAACAAATGGCGCTTCCACCAACAACAAATTAATATCGTGTTTTACACAATATGAAAGAAAGTCCCGGTACAGTCGTTCTGCCGACTGCTCCAGCGGCCGCCCCCCAACTTGAATAACAGCTCTGTCTCATCTGGATAAACAATACTCTCATCTGGTTCCGAAAAAAGTATATATCCTTTTGCGTTTCCATAGTCGCTCAATACAGCGTCTCCACGATTATCATCACTAAACAACCAGTGCGCCCGGTCTTTCAGCGCATCCATATTATCATGATATAGCGGAAAATCGAGCAAAATGTTTATTGCATCATGATATCCTTTTCCGCCCACATATTTATATTTTAATGCGGCTTCAAGCCGACTGAAAAAATGAAAATCCTGAGACCCCAGCTGATTCTTAAAGCCGGTTCCCATTGCATTCTGCCACCGGCTTGAGATAAAATAACGCGGATCGACCACAATCACTTCAGGATTCTGCGTCCGCTTAATATCTTTAACTGCATCTGTAAGTACAGGAATACTATGCTCAACAGCATAATCATAAGAGGTAAAACCTTCCTGCGCATAAGCCTGCAGCGGATTGAAATAACGAAAGACATTACTGGCCCCAATCAAAACGACATCCAGGCTGTCTTCAGGTTCTTCATAAAACAATGTAATATCATATCGGCTCCAGCCTGTATTGCGAAATAAATAACACAAATGGATATAAGCGGTCAATACAGTCAATAAAAATAGAAAAAGTAAAAGAGTCTTTTTTATGATATTCTTCGCTGCAGTACTCAGCACCCTGTACTCCCCCATGCCAAAGTCAAAAAACTTGTACCATCTTTATCTCCAATCTAATGCCGCCATCGCTTCCGTCACCGCCTCTTCAAACGTCGGGTGGGGACGGACAACTTTCATCATCTGCTCCACCGTCAGATGATTTGCTACAGCCACAGCAAATTCCCCGATGATATCTGTAGCGCGTTCACACATGAGCTGCGCGCCGAGAATTTCACCTGTCTTTGCATCAGCAACTACTTTCATGAACCCCCGCTCCGACTGCCGGATCACCGTCCTCCCGTTCGCCCCCATCAGCGCCTTCCCGGTTTTCACGGGGATTCCCCTCTCCGCGGCTTCCTTTTCCGTAAGGCCTGCTTCGGCGATCTCCGGGGACGTGTATACACACCTGGGTATCACGGAAAGATCCGTGGAAGGGGTCCGCCCCGCAAGGATCTCCGCAACCGCCTTCCCCTGTGCGCTGGCCGCGTGGGCAAGCTGCAGGCCCTGGACCAGGTCGCCGACAGCGTACACTCCCCGAATACTGGTATGGAAATGTTCATCAACTGCCACATGGCCCGCTGCCGTCATCCGGGGCTCCATCCCGCTGACAAAAAGCCCCTCTATGTCCGGCCGCCTGCCAACCGCGCACAGGACATACTGCGCTTCTGCTTCCATGGCCTTCCCGTTCTCTGAAAAGATGCACCGCAGCCCTCTCCCTGCCTTCACGATCCGCTGCAGGGCGGCGCCCACATGCATCTCTATGCCACGCTTTCGAAAGATCATCCGCAGGTTCTGGGAGACCTCCCTGTCCATCTCCGGCAGCAGGCGGGGCCGGGCCTCAATCACGGTCACTTCCGTACCCATGGCGGAAAATGCCTCCGCCATCTCCACTCCGATCACTCCCCCGCCGATGATCACAAGGCTTTCCGGCAGTTCCTCTAATGCAAACAGGGCGTCGCTGTCCAGGATTCCCGGCAGTTCCATCCCCGGGAGCGGCAGCAGCCTGGGCTTTGAACCGGCAGCCAGCAGGACATTTCTGCCCTTAAAGACCGCTTCTTTCCCTTCCGCATCTGTTACCAGCACTTCCCCAGGGGCCTGCAGCTGCGCCTTCCCCTTCATTACAGTGACACCTGCAGTTCGCAGCATACCTTCCACGCCCCGGGTGAGTTCTGCTATTGTCCGGTCCCGATAGGCCAGCATCTCCCCGTAGTCAAAAACGGTGCCTTCCGCATGGATCCCGATTCCCCCACCCTGCCGTATTGCGCGCAGCGTCTCCGCCGCATGGAGCATGGCTTTCGTGGGGATACAGCCGCGGTTTAAGCAGGTGCCTCCCAGTTCCCGCGCCTCCACCAGCACAGTTGCAAGCCCCAGCCGGGCCGCATGGGCCGCCGCCGTGTAGCCTCCCGGTCCGCCGCCGACCACGGCAAGATCATATAGTTTCTCCAAGTCAGATCAACCTCCTAGCTGCTCCTCTAAAAGCCATTCTGCGATCTCCTCCCGGATTCCTGCGGGGATACCGGTCATTCCAGGCTTGTCCGTCCTTTCCTCAGCAGCCGCATCCGGCTGCAGGACCGCCTCATACAAGGCCCTGTTCTCAAATGGGACACCCAGCAGCCTTTCCCGTAGGACTTCCGGCAGCCCCGGCTCCAGAGCGTCCGTATCGACCTGCACATCCACGATCATACCCCGATCCAGACGTACCCTCAACGTGACCTCTCCCCAGACAAATCGGCGGGACAATCCATGTCCATTCTTCCCAGGCTTCCCATAGATCCATCGGCGGTTCGCATATATTTCCCTCCGCCGCCCTATATCAGCCAGATCCGCTTCTGATAATAGCAAGGCGCTGCAGTTCTCCCCATATCTCTTCTCAAATGAGGTCCGCAGAGCCTGTTTCAGTCCTTCCATCTCCAGTCCCGGCTGGAACCGCCGAAGGTTCGCTACCCTTGACCGGACCGAAGGGACTCCATGGGCCGCTAGCTTATCTTTCTTTGGCAGCAGGTATCTCTCTGCCGCCTCCAAATCCACGTCCACCATCAGCGTACCGTGGTGGCAGCAGAAGCCCCCGCTCGTGAAGAACGCATTGCCTGAGACCTTCCTGCCATGCACCAGGATATCATTACGCCCAGAAAACTCCGCGGGGATACCTATCTCCCGCAACGCCGACAGTAGCACCTCCATCTGCCTTGGAACATCGTAGCCCCTTTCCCGTGCAAGGAAGGTATAATTCAAGTTCCCCCTGTCATGGTATACTGCCCCTCCGCCTGAACTGCGCCTGGCGAGATTCACGCCGTCCTGCTCCAAAAGCCGGATTGGGCACTCCTTCTCCGCGTTCTGATTGCGCCCGATGACCACCGTTTGGTCGTTCTGCCACAGGTATAAGATGCACTCGTTCTCCCCGCAACGAAAGAGCAGGTGTTCTTCCAAAGCCAGATTCCAATAGGGATCAAAGCAGTAACTTTCAAGAATGGTCAATTTCATGCTTTGAGCGTTTCCAAATACGCGGCGTATTCCTCGGCATTCAGAAGCTCCGTCATCTTCGTCACGTCTTCCACCCGAATGAGCCATGCGATGTAGGGATCTTCGTTAAGCCGTTCAGGTTCGTCTGCCACCTCTCCGTTGACCTCCGCCACTGTACCGTTCACCGGCGAATGAATGTCTGATACCACCTTTGTCGATTCCACTTCGCCGAACGGTTCCCCGGCGGTCACCGTATCGCCAGCCTCTGGCAGATTCACGAACACGATCCCGCCGAGCTGCGTCTGGGCATAGTCCGTGATACCGACAAGCACCGCGCCGCCCTCTTCGCGCATCCACTGGTGGGTCTTTGTATATTTGCAATCTTCCCGAATCGTCATTATGCTCACCTTTCCTTTTCCGCAAAAACTGCACAGCCGATAGCCGAGAGATATGCGGCATGCTCCGGCACTGCGGTCGGCTTTTCCAGCACTGTTTCAGCGTATTGTGCAATTCCCGGTATTTTTGTCAGCCCTCCGGAAATATGGATTTTTTCGCACTCCACCTTTCCGAGAAGCATTTTCGATTGCGTCAGGATCTGCACGAGCACCGCCCGGAGTATTTCCTCTTCCGAAACACCCTCGGCGATCCGTTCCACGATTTCGCTCTGCGCGAACACCGCGCAGGTAGACGAAAGGCGCAGACCGGGGAGCCTGCCATCCGAGAGATCGAGGTTTTCAAACTGGACTCCCAGTCGGTGGAGCGTGTTTACGAGGAACATCCCACAGCCTGCCGCGCACTTGTCGTTCACGAAAAACGAGAGCAGCTTACCGTTCCGCTGCCGAATGAGCTTTGTATCCTGCCCTCCGATATCGAGCACCGTCTCCGCCTCCAGCGCGACACGATGAACGCCCGCCGCGAGCGCGCTAAGTTCTGAGACCATGCGGCTGCCTGCGATATTCTTTCTGCCGTAGCCACAACTCACGACGGGGATATCCCCGTACGTTTCTCGCAGGCTTTTCAGCTTTTCCGTAAAATGTTCCTTCTGCCGGACTGGCGTTTTCTCCGCGCAGAGTGCTTCGAACTTTCCGTCTTCCCCCAGCACGCAAAGCTTCGTGTAGGTGGAGCCGATATCAATCCCGATACCGCTCATACGATCTCCCTTAAAATGTCAAGCTGGGCCTTTGCATGTTCAATGTCAAGATATTCCCTGTCGATCATATCAATCTCAAGTTCCACTTGGGGCAAGTCGATATATTTCGCCGAGACAAAATCACACTTGCAGCTCTTATTTCTTAAGGAAATGGCCGCCTTCGCCCCGGATACGCTGATACATTCCTGAAGCCTTCTGCGCTTTGTCTCCGCTGACAGATTCAGGAAGGTATAATTGTACGCGGTGAAAAGCTGCTCGAAGGGATTATCGCCACTGTAATCGAGGCTCCACCATGTAATGTAATTCGAACCGCAGATGCGAAAGTCCGGCAGAAGCTCCTTGAGGTATCGCTGCGGGTGATACCAAAGCGGATAGCCAAGCCAGAAAACGGGCGTCTTCTCCGCATCCGCCTCGCCAGCCTCCTCCTGAATTTCATACATCGCGTCGTACAGCGCGGCGGTCTCCGGTCTGCACCTAGCGATGATGAGGTAGGAGATGCCGTCAAAGAGCGCCATAGGATCGACGCATTTCTCTGCCAGCAACCCCGCGACACGATCCCAAGCCGCAACGCTCCTTTGGCTGTTCTGAATGATTTCGGCGAGACAGGATTCGTCCAACCTGTTCCCACTGAGCGCCTCCATCTGTTCGATAAGGTCCTTGTGCTGCATCGTCACATACGGCAGCGAGCGTTCCTTCTCCACGCTCTCGCCGGGATAGTCCAGCACGATGAGCGGGATGTGATATTTCTCCGCTAAGAGGTTCCACCAGTTTGGCAGCGTATTGCACTGGTTATTTGTGGCGATGAGCACGTCCGGCTTCGGCGGCAGGCCACGCGGCGCAGTGCCGGTTGAGAGCGCGCCGTTAAAACAGCCGGAATACGCGCAGCAGTCAGGGCAAAGGCCATTCTTCTCACTCTCTTTGAGCAGTTCCTGCTCCTGCCCACTCGCTGCGATGACGGCGGCGTAGCTTTCAGGGTAGATGTACTCAACGCCGAGCGCTTCCAGAATCTCCACTGGCGTGAACGCCGTTACCCACGCCACCTTTCGGGTCGGTGTTTTTCCTTTTGCGTACTTAGAAAAGTCTTTGTAGTAATCCCGCATCAGCTTCGCCTGAAGCTGCAAATACAGCTGTGCCATGCTTTCTCCTCCTTACAGCAGATCCGCAAACGTCTCGATGGCGAGCGCGGTGTTCTCTGTACTGCTACCAATCTCCGTCACACGCAGAACGGGGATCGAGATCTCGTCCAGCATCCGTTTGTACGCCGGGAACAGGTAGTCGTACGGCTCGCAATATTTCTGCGTGAGGAAGATGACGCCGCGCACCTGCTTTTGCAGGATTTCGTTCCGATCTTCTTTGATGATCTCCGCGAATGCATCCTGTGACGGAGAAAGCATCCCCGCGAGAATGCTTTTAGCAATATTCTCGTAGATATCTCCCTTGGCGGAAACCTCCGGCGCAAAGATCAGTCGACGGGACTCGGGCAGTCGGTCGCCGATGATGTGCATCCCCGCCGCTTCGATCTGCCGGACGAGGCCCGTTCCGGCCTGCGTCGAACCCACGACCAAAACCCTTGGAGACGCAGAAGCAGCTCTCACAGAAAGCTCTGTCGGTACTTCCTGCTCCTGCAAGGGCTTTTGCAGAAGGGTATGTATCGTTTCGAGATACGCGATGTAACTCAACTCAAGAAGATGCTCATACAACGCGCGCAGGCCACGGTTGCGGGTATTGATCCGCTCGGCACGCTCCGCGACATCGGTAATCTTTACACCGTAATGGTTCTCTATCGCAGTTTGATATGCGCGAATGCTTTCTGCAAGATATGCGACGGCAGCAGCATCCCGCCGAATTGGAATGTGAAAGAAATGTAGGAATTTGCCGCTGGACTCCATGTAGCTCCCAACAGTGCGACAACTGTCGCAAGTACGCGGGAATGCCGCGCCATCGACAGTACTGTCCTCCAGCACGCGGGCAATAAACTCCGACGCGTACCCGCAGTAATGCGAAATTCTCTGTTTTCCTTCGTACCCGAAGAACCGCTCAGTGTCACAGATCTGCTCCGGGATCAGGGTAGATAGGGATAAAATGTGCATTTGAGTCTCCTTTTTTATGGAAGTTGTGCAAGCTCTTCTTCCGTCAGATAGGGTGTGATGATTTCTTTATATTCCTCGTAGGCTTCGTCCCAGCTTCCGTACCCCCCCGACCTTTCAGAAAAGTCGTAGTGAGAAAGGAGATATTGGGAGAGATAGTCTGTAATTTTCAGGGCACCATGGATGTTGGTGTGAGCCGGGTCATAATAATCCGTTTGAGGTTCCAATTCTGTTTCTTCCAAACACTCTAGCAGATTTAAAACCGGAAAGCCCCTCGCTCTGATCATATCGTTCACCGTGTTCATTCGAGCTTTCATTTCTTCGTTTCCGCACCACGGACTGGTTACAAATAAGTATTTCTCAGGCTCCTGCGAGCAGTAATCCATAAGCGAATTAACCTCTGAAATCAGTTTGGGACTTATTTCAGCTCTCTTTTCTGTATTGCCAAATATGGCAGATACATCATCAATGCCGCTTAACAAATCCTTATACCTGCTCCCCCCCTTTAATCCGTCATTTTCATAGTGAAAATCTTCGCTTTGTATCATTGACCAACGGGTATGAAATTGGGCGAGAGGGAAAAAGAATGCCGAGGATTCGGTAAAGGAACGACTTTCAATTTGGCATGCATCAGAAATCATCAATAAATTTTCTAGGGTTCTAGGCAAATAATCAAGCATACTATGCATCGCCCCATTACTCATTCTTTCCCACACGCCATTTGTGCTGATAATAAACAATGCGTTTTTTTGATTTCTTTTTGTGTTTTGAATGATGGATTTCGCCTGTGACAAACCCTGACCACCAGAACTGTATGGCCATACAGTAATCCCGTATTTTTCATAAGCCACAGGAGAGAGCCAATACCCATACACAGCACTTGACCCAATAAAAACCGCATCCAGAGAATCCTTGGGCTCATCATAAAAGTCATGAATCCAATGAAACAATCTGTGTCCCTCATTTGGGTCCGGATTCACCAGCACACTGGATGCACGATGAAATATGAGACTAAAAATCAGAAGAAACGAGATGACTTTTACGAGTCTCATCGCCCGATTCATTACCATTTTCTCAGAACCCCCTATAGATAAAATTCTGAACAGCAATTGTCCAAAAATCAGAACGATAGCAAAATATAGATGTGCCCCGATCATTCTCCCGATTGACCCCGGGTGTTTTTATCCCCAACTTTTTTCGTTTTGTCTTTTTATGATTCGTATAAATACGTTCTAAGGCAATAAATGTAAAATAATACAAACCAAAACATACATATGTCCAACCTGTACCATGCCAGATTCCGTGAAACAACCATACCCCAAACAATGCAAGGATACTCTTTAACTGAGTAATATGGGTTCTTCTCTAAAAGTTGGTGATTCTTCTCCATTTCCTGGTGTTTCACCAACTTTCATAGAAGATCTTCTCC
>CANREE010000085.1 GCA_947629545.1 uncultured Lachnospiraceae bacterium
ACATAGGTGAACCCGGAGAAGCTCCAACACAGATAGAGCGCCAGCACCAGCGGCCAGTAGATCGCGCCGACCTTCTCCACAAGCTTATTCAGCCCTTTATTCCGGGCAGTGTATTCCCCTTCCTGGAGAAGCTTCTCGTACATCTCCCGGCGCATCCCCGCCGTCACGAACAGATAGACCGCCGCGGCCACCAGTACCAGCAGCACGTCGACGCAGACCAGAATCGCCAGTTCATTTTCCGTGAAAATGGCGGTCAGCAAGAGCGGCGCCGCGCTCAGGATACACAGCGTTACGCCCGCGATGATCCTGCGGGTACATCCGGGCGTCTCCGACTCCAGCCCTTCCCGCGCCATGCCGGCCACGCCGTATTCCAGATCGAAATTCTCCTTTTCCAGATACTCATACCGTTCAAGACGCGTATTCCAGAAAATGAAGATCGCCACCGCGGCCGCCACCAGCAAAAGCAGCACGATCATGCCGATACCGCCGGCCGCGTTCTCCGAGATCCGCAGGCCGTACTGCGGATTCTCCGCCAGACCTCCGAGAAGGATCAGCACCACTGGGGACAGAATGCACAGTACCACGCCAAAGGCAATCTTCCCCGCCGCCTGCTGCTGCGCGCTGATAAATGCCCTCGCCTCTTCCATACTCACCCGACGAAGCGGCTTGTCCTCCGCCGCGAATCCCTGCGCGCCGGCCGGCACGGGCGCGAAATCCTCCGTCTCATTCTCGTCCTTCAGAAGATAATCGGTGCTGACCTCGAAGATCCGGCTCATCTGCAGGATCTTATCCAGCTCCGGCACCGACATGGCGCTCTCCCATTTGGACACCGACTGCCGCGACACGTTCAGCTTCGCCGCCAGTTCCTCCTGCGACCAGCCGTTTTTCTTGCGCAGGTTCATGATCTTTTCCGCTAATATCACTTTCATTCCCTCCGTTTTGCCTTTATTTGACAGAAACGCACTGTTTTGTCGGCTCGCGCGCCGTCCGACTTCTTCGATTCCTGCTGCTTGCTCCGGCTGTCGCAACGCCGATTCCGGCTGCCGCTTCGAAATCAGAACCGCCCTGCCTCTGTCATGCCGCAAATTTAACAGAATCCGGAGTTGCAGGCAAGAAAGCGGACTTGGAAATGTGTCAACCGGCGGTTGCAGGCCGCCGGTTTTCTCTGTTTCTACGTATTTCGCATCACGATTTGTATATTATGTCTCCGGAACCACGCCGTAATCCCACTGATGGTCGGTTTCGGCCATATAATCGCTGCTGACGTTGAAATACTCCCAAACGTCGGGCCCCCAGTGTGTCCATTCCGGATCAGTCGTCCGGGAAGAACGAATATCCCAGGTGGGATCGACGCAGACCCAGGCGCCATCCAGCCGCACCATATTCCAGGCGTGATCTTCTGTACTTTCAAAGGCAGCACCCACGACGGTAATACATTCAAAATCCGCCATATTCATCAGCAGCTGGAACGTGGAAGCAAATCCCAGACAAACCGCCTGCCGGTTCACCAGACCGCCGTAAGGCGTAAAACTGTCACGCCCCGTTTCAACCTTCGGATCCGTCATACTCCAGTCGTAAACGACATTCCATGTCACCCAGGCATAAATCGCCTGCTCCTTCTCCAAATCGCTCATATCATCCGTGAGAACCTGTGCGAGAACCGCCTCCGCCGCGTCATAGACAGCCCTGTCGTAGGTATCAAGTCCGGAAGCGTCCCTCTTTCTCCAAGCCTCCATGATGGCAGCGGTGTCGTAAACCGTCATGTCGTTTTTCTCCGGATCCGTGAAAAGAATGCGGCCGGTCTTCGGATCCCGGGGCGGCTCCCCGTTTTCCGAAGAAATGCCCGAATTCTCCTCAGTGGCCGCGGACTGTCCGGCAGTTTCCATCTCATTTTCTTCAGCTAAAGCAGTCCGCTCATTCAAACCGGCTCCGTTCTCTCCTGCAAACGCAGTCCGTTCGGGCAAATCTGAACTGCTCTCTCCGGCGGCTGCGGACTGTTCAACCGTTTCCGGCTTGTTCTCTACAGCAGGCACAAGCCGATCAGATGAAGCTGAACCGCTCTCTCCGACGGCCGCGGACTGCTCCGAAAACTCCGCATCAATTTCTGTCTCAGGGGAATTCAGCGCGGTAGATTCCGCCTCCGTCTCTCCCCGAAGAAGCCCCAGAAACGCCCGCCGTGCCGCTTCCGCCTCTTCACAGATCAACACTGCCGCGTACCCGTTCTCTGCCACAGCGAGCGCCCCCGCAGCGATTGCCGCCTGATCGGGCGCATAACCGGTAAAATTCCCTTCCCGGCCACGGATATACCGCTCCAAAGCTTCCACCACCGCATCCGCATCCGCATCATCCGACAGTTCCAGCACGCCCACCTCATAAACTTCAGCGGATGAGCTCTGATAGATCGCACAATCCTCCCAATTCTCACCGGCAATCCCATATACATTGGTCACATAGACTGCCGCCGTCTCCGGATCCAACTGCATCAGACGCTCAGAATCCTGACCGGTCGCCGTCACGGCTGCCATCGCCAGTTCCCCCACGCCGCCGGCAAAAACGTCCGCATCCGTCGTACTGTTCTTCCTTCCGCAGGCCGCCAGAACAGCCGACAGGAGCATGGTCAGAAGCAGTACAGGCAATCGTTTCCATCTGTTCTTCATAGCATTTCTCCCCCTACTGCAGCGCGGCTGCCTTTCCTATACGACCGGCACCCTCTTCACATACTGATATAATAACTAACGCCCCGGATAATACTACCCGGGGCGTCCATATTCCGCTATTACGATGCAGCCCTGCAATTAGTCGCAGGTATACGGCATCAGGGCGATATGACGGGCTCTCTTGATCGCCACGGTCAGCGCTCTCTGGTGCTTCGCGCAGTTACCGGTGATTCTTCTCGGAAGGATCTTGCCGCGCTCGGAGACGTATCTCTTCAGCTTGTTCGTATCCTTGTAATCGATCTCACCGTTCTTCTCGCCGCAGAAAACGCATACTTTCTTCCTTCTGCGGATCGGGCCGTTTCTTCTGACCTTCGCGCCGTCAGCCGGCTTGTCAGTTTTATTGAATGCCATGATAATTACCTCCTGTCTCAGTTTCCCGTCGGAAAATACCGGCGGTTCGCGCATCGATCATATGCGCCTGTTTATCAGTCTCTGCCGCCGGCCTTCCGGCCGACCGGCTGCTGCCTAGTTAAACGGCAGGCCTTCATCCTCAACGCCGTCCGGGATGTTCATAAACCCATCGCCGATCGCGCTTTCGGGAGCGGGCCTGGAGGGCTGCTGGTAACCGCCGCCGTAATTGCCGCCGCCATAGTTACCGCCTCCGGCGTAGCTGTCGCCGCCTGCGTTCGAATTCTTGCTGTCCGCAAACTCCTGATCATCCACGATGACTTCCGTGGTATAAACTTTCTGTCCGTCCCTGTTGGTATAACTTCCGGTCTGAATCCGGCCGGACACGAGAACCCTCATGCCCTGACGGAAATACTTCTCCGCGAACTCACCCGCCCGGTCAAACGCAACGCAGGGGATAAAATCCGCCGTCTGCTGGTCTCCGCCATCCTGGTTCTGGTTCCTGCGGCCCCTGCGATCCACCGCGAGGGTGTATCTGGCAATGGCCATGGAACGCTCTCCCTGAGAATAGCGAACTTCCGGATCTCTGGTTAATCTGCCCATCAGGATAACTCTGTTCATATGATCACACTCTTTCTTATGCGTTCTGCTTCACGCAAAGATATCTGATGACCGGCTCCATGATGCGAACGTGGGATTCCACTTCGCCTGGGCACGTCGGCTCAGCCTCGAACTGGATGAAATAATAGAAGCCCTCTTTCATCTTCTGGATCTCGTAGGCAAGTCTCTTCTTGCCCCAGTCGTCCACATTCGTCACCGTTCCGCCGTAGCGGGCGATGTAACCCTGAACCTTCTCCAGAGCTGCGGCTCTCTCCTCATCCTCGAGCTTTGCGCTAAGAACAACTGCTAATTCGTACTTGTTCATAGTGTCTTACCTCCTTATGGTCTCTGGCCCCCGCTTTCAGTTCGGGAGCAAGGAATGATGTGTCACGGACTATTATTTTAGCAAATTCCGGCAGGAAATGCAAGCGGTTTTTCGCTAAATTCCGTACTTTTCTGTCAGGCAGACTCCCCGGGCTTCCGAAGCCCGCGGGTATTTTTCTCCACCAGTGTCCGCGCAACCATAATCTGGTGGCCGCAGCCGAGACATTTCAGGCGGAAATCGGCCCCTACCCGCATGATCTCCCACTCGTGACTGCCGCAGGGGTGTGATTTCTTCAGTTTCACAATATCGCCGACCTCATACTGCATACGCATTTCTCCCTTTTCTCACAGATACGCCTGAAATACTTCCCCGATCGGTTCATTGATCACCAGATCCGCATGGGCGTCCCGGGTTGTGGCGGACTTATTAATCAGCACCAGCTTATTTCCCTGATAGTAATCGATCAGGCCTGCCGCCGGATACACGGTCAGCGAAGTCCCTCCGATAATCAGCACATCCGCGTGCCGGATGTAGGATACAGACTTCTGCAGCGTCCGCTGATCCAGACCTTCCTCATAAAGGACTACGTCCGGCTTGATCGTGCCGCCGCAGGTGCATTTCGGAACACCCGGAGAACTTACGATCTTCTCCAGCCCGTAAGACTTATGACACCGGGTGCAGTAATTCCGGTGAATGGAGCCGTGCAGCTCTAGGACCTCTTTGCTCCCCGCCATCTGGTGCAGGCCGTCGATATTCTGGGTAATGACCGCTTTAAGCTTCCCCTGCGCTTCCAGCTTCGCGAGCGCCAGATGCGCCGCGTTGGGCTTCGCGTCGGTGAAAATCATCTTATTCTTATAAAAACGGTAGAACTCCTCCGGATTATGCATATAAAAAGAATGGCTGATGATAACTTCCGGCGGGTACTTGTACTGCTGGTTGTACAGCCCGTCCTGACTCCTGAAATCCGGGATGCCGCTCTCTGTGGAAACGCCCGCCCCGCCAAAGAAAACGATATTATCGCTCCCGTCAATCCATTGCCGCAATGTCTCCTGTGGTGTCATGTGAAATGTCCCCCTTTTCATAAATTTCCGCGCGGCCGTTCACCGCTGCGCGTTCAGCCATGCCTGCGCCTGCGCAAGTCCTTCATTTGTAAACGGAAAATACGCTATCGTCTTCTCCTCCTCCGGCGTCACATCCGAAGCGTACAGTCCGTGCCAACAGACCGTAGCCAGACAGTCGCCCACCGGCGTTCCGGCGCCCTCGGGCGAAACTTCTGCCGGTATGTCTCCGTCACCGGTCTTGCGCCCCGGCCACAAGGCATCCGCAGGGACGCTCTCCCCGCTGCGCTTCTCCAGCACAAACCGCAGCGTCCCGTCGCTTCCCGTGAACCGGCTTCTCTCCAATAACGGAATCCCCATCGTGCCTTTCAGATCAATCATTGCATTCTCCCCGCCCTGCTCCGTACTTGTTATACTCCTACTTTACACCTGCGGGACATATTTTGCAACGGAAAATAACATACAGACGCTGCCGGAACCCGATATCGCGAATATGCCGCCGCTTTGAGAATTTCAGCGAAACTTCTTGTATTTACATGCAGAATATTGTAAAATAATGACATAAACACACAAAGGGGGTACCATTCCATGGGCAAATTTGTTATCAAGACGTCCGAGAAGGGCGTGCGTTTCAATCTGAAGGCCGGCAATGGTCAGGTCATCGCATCATCACAGACCTATAAGACCCTGGCCACCTGCAAGAAGGGCATCGCCAGCGTCCAGAAGAACGCCGCCGCTCCGGTAGAAAACCAGACTGTCGAAGGATACGCGCCGGTTAAGTTTCCGAAGTACGAAGTCTACACCGACAAGGCCGGCGAATTCCGCTTCCGCTTAAAGGCTTCCAACGGCCAGATCATCGCCTCCAGCGAAGGCTACACGACCCTCGCCAAATGCTTAAATGGCGTGGCCTCCGTCGGCAAGAACGCGCCTGACGCCGCTGTCGTTGTGGAATAATCAATCAAACGATTTCAAATGCCGGGGTTCGGACAGGCGTTCCGATTCCCGGCTCTTTTTGTGTTTCCCGATAATCTCTCTGTTCCCAAAAAGCTGCCGCCAGCCGATTACTCGACTGGCGGCATAAAGCAAGTCTGGCATTCAGGCTTCAGCAATTATCCTTTTCTGCCGGTACACCTGTTCTTTTGAGCTGTTCAAACCCTAAACGTATAAGTTCGACGGTCGCTTTAGAACGTGTCTGGTAGCGGTGTTCAAACCGAAAATCCTCAATCTGCTGAAATAATTCATTATCTATCGATATCGTATAGCGCGGTTTATCTGTCGCCACCTTGATCACCTCCGATTTCTTCTTCTACCTTTTCGCTGCGTTCCCGTCAATCCTCATCTTTGCTCTTCTTGGAAGCAAGAATTCCAAAGGCTGCCATCATCCCTAACGCGAACAAGGCAAATACCGCTACAGCTCCTATCGGCTTCTCATCTCCTGTTATCGGGGCCATAAACGCCAGCGGCACATCCTCATCCTCAATGTTCTCCAATCTCTGGAAACTGGAAAGAGGCGTCGGCTCATCCGAAATATTCTCAATAGGAGGCATTTCGCTTAAAGGCGTCGGGTTCTCAGGAATCTCCGTCGGGGCTTCCTGCGGGTTCTCAAACCAGTTATTATATTCCGGCCGCCTCTCAGGCGAATTGTCGGGTTCTGACGGGTTCTCAGGACTCGGCTGCGTCGGATTCTCCGGGCTTGGCTCTGTCGGATTCTCCGAACTCGGTTGCGTTGGATTCTCCGGGCTTGTTTCGGTCGGATTCTCTGAGCTTGGCTCTGTCGGATTCTCCGGACTCGTTTCCGTTGGATTCTCTGAGCTTGGCTCTGTCGAATTCTCTGGACTCGTTTCCGTTGGATTCGTGCTAGGTGCCGTCGTCTCCCGCTCGGTCGGTTCAGACGGATCCGTTTCCTCAGAGCTTGGCTCCGTCTCCTCCTTACTCGAACCTGTCGACTCATCCGGCGTGTAAGTATTCGTCACCGTCACTTCTGCGGTCTTCTCTGCCTCGACCGTCACGTTTCCTCCTCCGGTCACCTCAAGCGTGTAGCCATCGATATCGGCATTCTGCTCCGTCACGGTGTACTCGCCAGGCACCAGTCCGGTAAGCGTCGCGTTTCCGTTTTGATGGATTGTCACTGTCTTATTAAATCCACTGGGGCCCGTCACTGTGAACGTGTACGTCTTGGTCTCAGCCTCAGTGCCTCCTCCCACGACCGTCTTTGTGATCTTCAGTGAACCGACCGACCCTTCCGTATATATGTTGGTAAATGTCGCTATCTCCTCCGATGTTCCCGAATTTTCCTTTGAATAACTGCCAGTCGCCTGAAGCACGCCGTTTTCTCTGGTTACCGTCACCGTCAGAATCCATACGCTATCATCATATGTATAGCCTGCAATATCCCCTTTCGTTTCGGTGATTTCATAGGTGTATGTCCCTTCTTCCGTGAACGTAATCTCACCAAAGGCCTCTTTATCTACACCCACCACCGTCACTTCTCGCTCCTGGGGCATTGGCGTACTGGAAGCATCATCTCCTCCGATCGCTTTGATCTCAAAGTGGAACTGGTCTCTCACCCGTTCATTCTTTCCAATAATTTTCTTCTGCACAGCTGGTTCAAATTTGGCAATATTTTTGCTCGTGTTAGTGATGACATAAGTATCTCCTGATTGAAACTCAGCCAGACCAGTAGAAGTATATCCACTAGGAACATTAAGCTCTTTTGCACCATAATCAATCGGTCCTTTTTCCCCGCTAGCGGGAAGGTTTTCCCAAGTATATGTCCAATTATTAGATTCATTAAGGGTTACTTTCTGATTATCCGGATTAAATGTGTCTGGAAATTGATTTATCGTATTATGCAATCCGTACTCAGAAAGCCTAGCATTACCATTTTCTTGCAATTCATCTAAAGTCCATCCATAAAACAATAACTGAACCTCAATTGGCGGTGCATTCTCAGGATCTACACCTACCCATTTCTTTTGGACTGTCACTTTTGTCTTTTCATTCTTTAGCGAATTGATGATCGTTCCACCATTTATGGTAGAATCGTATTTTTGACTATCATATCCCGATTCCACGACATAATAATCATACAAATCACCTTTTTCATCTCTACTTTCCAGGTCAGTAAATTCGTACTCCCACCCATTCGTATCGTTAAGTACAACCTGCCTACTAAAAGTATCATCGTCTAACCAACTAGCATTTTCACTATAAGCACCATTACGACTCCTTCTCTTCAACGTAACAGTAATAGAATCATGGGATGTCTCATTATCTTGCCAGATTTTTTCCACCACAAAGGTACGCTTTTCTCCCCAACCCTGGTTATAATCGTTTTTATGAGATTCCGCTTCAGCATGCGTAGCCTTTTTACAAATCACGGAGCCATTTAATGCTGCAAAGTTTACACTGGCCTCTGGTGCAACAACTGTTCCTCTCCAGACGCCACCAATTTTTACTTCACCGTCATAAGCCTTGTATACGTCGTTATCCTCTGTGTACAGATTCCAAAGTATATTTCCGTCATTTCTGGCATTATTTTCACTATTCGCCTCTCCCATTTCCTTTCCATCTCTTATGACATGAAATTGGTTCACGTTCGGAAATTGGACGCTATTCATATTACTTGGAATCTTCACGTTAAATATGACTCCCTGACCCTCATTGACATAGATATAAACTATGTCCGCGATTTTCTGAAATTCCTCCCAGCTTACATTGACATATACAAGATCTGAATCATTATCCGTAACATCCAAGTTAAATGTAGTATGTTGTTGACCATCTGATTCCAATGTTCCCGTTTCTACTGTATTTCCAATTTTAAATTCTATTTGATCTTCTTTTTCTGCCAAATACTTAGAGTACTCTTCAACTTTTTTAAGTTCTCCTGCAATATCTATGAAACTACCTTGATTTTTGTTTTCAATATATATATTTCTTGGACGGTTATTAATGTTTTCAAGATAGACTTGATTTGTGACGTTACCATCAACAAATTTGATATGCACCCTATTCGTTTCATTCTCAGGAATCAGGCTGGCTCCATCCCCCAAGACAATATAATCATAGTGATTCACTTTGAAGTATGCGTTCTCAGGGCCTTCCCAAGAGCCAATATAAAATGCATTATGTCCGCTGCCAAATGTTTCCGCCCCTACATCAGTTTCAGCCTTCACATGATTACCCGCCAAATTCCCATAAAAGTGCACCGACTTCAAATCAACAATATCGGCAAACACATGGAAATCAAAGGCTGCCAGTGCCTCTCCATTAAACCATACAGCGCCGCTGGGAGAATAAGGAGTTAGAATATAACTATCCTTATCGATCGAGTACAGCACATCATTTCTTATCTCCAACTCCATCGGCATCGTCGTATCTACCTTAACGACCCACTCCAACACTGTACCGGATGTAAGCACAAACTTATGCGCTTCTTTGCTATGGTCTTCCGGCACTACGGGCGGTTCGGACGCGCTTGGATATCCTGAAAACCCATGATAATATTCATCCACTGGCGTATCATACGCGTCGGGCAGAGTATCCCTTCCTGCATCCGACGGTGTAGCCTCGTCGCTGTTATCGTAGCTGTCCCACCAGTCAGCCGCATCCGGCTCCTCGATCGAATCAAGCACCTCCAGATAGTCCGAAGACCCATAAAAATATTCATCCGCTGGCATATCATACGCGTCGGGCAGAGTATCCCTTCCCGCATCCAACGGTGTAGCCTCGCCGCTGTTATCGTAGCTGTCCCACCAGTCAGCCGCATCCGGCTCCTCGATCGAATCAAGCACCTCCGGATAGTCTGAAGAACCATAAAAATATTCATCCACTGGCGTATCATACCAGTCAGCTGTATCAGGCCCGGCAACCGGCCCGGCAGCATCCACAGTATCTATAACAACATCTGTATCGACACCATAATCAGGCCCCTCATACGTGAATGTTACATTCACGTAACCAGGCGCCTTGACAAAGGCAGTACCATCGGGACGAACTTCAAGCACATCGTCATTATCCCCGGCCCAGGTTCCGGGAAGATCTTTATCCAGCTGGCCATACTGCTCCCTGTACTTTGTCGAAAGGTCTGAATGCAGCAGCGCCTGACCAAGCGTCCACGTTTCCTCCACATCGTCAAACGGGTCGTCATCAGAGGACTGATACTCATACTGTGCCCAGGTTCCGTTCCAGATCTCCTCGCCGGTCTCTTCGTTTTTCACTGTCTGAGGCCATATATCGACCCAGAAATCGTAATCCTTTACCCCCGTTCCAGACGCAGCAAAGCTCTGCGGGCACTCTACTAATACATTAAGTACTACCATAGCAACCGTTAATGTCCAGGCCACGATACGCGCCCATATTCTACGGTTTCCAATCTCATTCATTTTCTTTTTCATCCATAACCTTTCCCTTCATCATAGAATAAACTTCCATCCCGAGACAGATTCTTAATCATAAATCTAAATCTGCTTTATCTGATAGCCAAAAAAACACCGTTACCGCCCTTTTCAAGTTATGTACATTGAAGAAGGGCTGCCGTGAATACCAAACGCACTTTCCTGACATCCTTATGCGTGCTGTATGCTGTTGTCCGCCGTGCTTATGCGCCCTGAAATACGGGTCTTACGATGGTTCCGGCGGCAGACTTGGCCTTTACCGAACCGGGAGCCAGTGCAGAGTGAATCAGACACATCAGTTCCAATGTGCTTCTGAAATAAAGCCGCTGGGCTTTCCAGCAGACTTCGCCCTGCCAGCTGTTATGCTGGCGGCAGATAATACGGACAAGAAATGCTTCCCTGCGCCGGGCATCGCCGCGGCGGCCCTGCCCCGAAAGCAGTACGCCGTCTGCTCCCGCAGAGCGCGATACGCCGTCCGCGCCTGCTGTCTTCGCGCAGTCTGCCCCTGAGTGCTGTGCGCAGCCGGAAACACGGAAGCCATCGAACGCGCCCCTCGCCCGGTCTTAAACGTCCGCAGAACCGCTTCATCAGTCAGCGGATCCACCTCATCCATCCACCTGTTCATCATAACGAGAGCCTGATCCAGACCTGCAAAAGGCACTACTTCATCACTGGATAACCGATAGATCCTACCGGCTACACAGTCATTCGCTGTCAATTGTGTACAAAGCAGGAACATGAATCCTTTTTCCAGAATCTGTTCAGTCATAGTGCCCTCCTTTCTCACACTGATGCGGTATATGGATTAACAGGGAGGTGTCGTGGAGTTATTCATTCTACGACATTTTCTTTTTAAAATGCAAAAAAATTAGACATCCTGCCGCAGCAAGGATGTCGATTCTCTGTTGGTGTCCGCCGGCTGCGGATATATAACTTAAAGCCCCCTCTCAATTAGTCGGACAGCAGGAATCCGGGGCTTGTTTTTATTGCTTTCTTTTCCCCTGCACCTCAATAGGCATTTCTTATAAAGTGAAAAAAGAGCCTGCGGATACAGACTCTTTTGCGAGGCGACAACCGGATTCGAACCGGTGGATCAGGGTTTTGCAGACCCACGCCTTACCACTTGGCTATGTCGCCTTATTCTCTGAAATTATATGCACGAACCGCATCTCTGATGACCCCAACGAGATTCGAACTCGTGTTACCGCCGTGAAAGGGCGATGTCTTAACCGCTTGACCATGGGGCCGAATATCAAAACACAAGGCAACCCACGTCTCTGCCGTCACAGCTGTCCGGCCAGACAGGCAATGCCGGACTTCCTTGTGCTAACTCCCCGAGTAGGACTCGAACCTACGACAGCGCGGTTAACAGCCGCGTGCTCTACCGACTGAGCTATCGAGGACCATCTGAGGGCACGCACCCTCAAAACCGCATACTGAAAACCCGCTTCCGGCTCCGCCCCACGGCCTCGCCTTCCGCACATCCCACACAGCTTCCCTTTCCGCTTCACGCCTGCCTCCCTGGACAAGCCCTCGGCCGATTAGTGGCGGCCAGCTCCGCGCGTCTCCGCGCTTCCACCCCCGCCCTATCCACCTCGTCGTCTTCAAGGGGCCTTACTCCTTTCGGATGGGATATCTCATCTTGTGGGGGGCTTCGCGCTTAGATGCCTTCAGCGCTTATCCCTCCCGGGCTTGGCTGCCCTGCCATGGGGCTGATCCCCAACAGGTCCACCAGCGGCCCGTCCGTCCCGGTCCTCTCGTACTGAGGACGGCTCCACTCAGATATCCTCCGCCCGCGCCGGATAGGGACCGAACTGTCTCACGACGTTCTGAACCCAGCTCGCGTACCGCTTT
>CANREE010000086.1 GCA_947629545.1 uncultured Lachnospiraceae bacterium
TTTTGTAAGCATTCTTAAAGATTTTTTAGAGATATACATGGTATAATCGAAACAGAGATTATGCCCGCGCCGGTTCGCGCCCGACCGAAGGGAGGGCAAAATACCGGACCGAACGAAGTCTCAGGATTCCTGCCGGCAAAAAACGGAGATATGACATGCGAATTCTATTGATCGAAGATGATAAAGATCTTTGCCAGAATATAAAGTTGGCCCTCACGTCAGCGGGATACGAAACAGAATGCTGCCACAGCGGCGACGACGGACTGCTCTACGCCAAAAGCGGCGCTTACGACGTAATCGTGCTGGACCGGATGCTTCCGAAGATAGACGGGCTGACAGTGCTTACGAGTCTGCGTCGGCAGGGCGTACAGACGCCGGTGATCCTGGCGACGGCCCTGGACGGACTGGGCGAACGGATCGACGGCCTGGACGCTGGAGCGGACGATTACCTGGTGAAGCCGTTCGCGGTAGAGGAACTGATGGCAAGGATCCGGGCCATCACTCGCAGGCCGGGACGGCTTCAGGATCTGAGCCGGCTGTCGGCTTTCGGGATCTGCCTGGAACCGGAGAGGCGCATCCTGTCCTGCGGAGAAATAAGCGTGAACCTGTCGAAGAGGGAATCGGCGCTTCTGGAATGTTTCCTGAAACATCCGGGACAGACGCTGGCGCGGGCGCGGATCCTCTCCTATGTCTGGGGCTCCGCCGCCGAGGTGGAAGAAGGGAATCTGGACAATTACATCTATTTTCTCCGACGGCGGCTGGCCGCGGTACACGCGCCGGCAAAGCTGACGACAGTGCATGGGGTCGGGTATCTGCTGGAAGCGGCGGAAGAATGCGGTTGAGCGTAGTCTGCAACCGACACACCGGGAACGCCGGTTTGTCAGAATGACTGAATCCCAACCATGCGTAACCAGACAGTATCCCGTCCGCCATTGTAACCTACAACCTTTATTTTCAGAAAGTTTACATTACTGGAGTTTTTTATGAAAATGCCTTCCCCCTGCAGCCCAAAACCAGCTCCTTCAAAAGTGCATACTCCCTCCGGTTCGCGAACAACGGCCGGCCCTGACGGCCGGCCGGCGGCACGCTCCATGACCGTACTCCGTCGGCGGCTGACGGTTCTGTACACGGTCACGACCTCCCTGATCCTGACGCTGGTCATGGCGGCGTTCCTTATCATGCGTGTCAGGGAGACGAAGCAGGGACAGATGGAAGATTTCTATGATCTGTGGAATTCCCTTCAGTTCAGACTTCAGTCCGATACAACGATCTCCCAGGGATTTCTGGCGCAGACAGAAGCCGACCGAAGGGTCGTCATTCATATCGAGGAAAATGGAACCTCCCTCCTTTATAACGGCTCCTGGCAGCCTCAGACGCCGCGGAATGAACTGATCGCGCGTGTGAAAGCGCTGGCGGAGGCGGAAGGCGTATTTACCACGGTGCGGCCCATCTCGGCCTCGTCCGTGGTCAGTTCCATTTTTACGTTTCAGGGAGAATCCGGGGAGGACTACTGCGCGCGGGTGCTTGTCTCAGCCTTCGGCAAATCTGTCCGCGCCCTGTGCCTGATCGCCTACGTGCCGCCTGTGACGGCCGCGCTCAGGACGACGCTTATATGGCTCGCCGCGCTGGAACTTCTGGGCGTCGCGGGCCTGTCCGCGATCAGCTGGTATTTCGTCGGCTGGTCCTTAAAACCGGTGGAAGAAAGCCAGCGAAAGCAGGCAGAATTCATCGCGGCCGCCTCCCACGAGCTGCGCTCGCCGCTGGCCGTTCTGCGGTCGGGGATCGCGGTTCTGCGGGATCTGATCGCAGGCATTAACGGATCTTCATGCAGGGATGTTTTTCGAATGTCCGGTCCGGCGGACTCCGACCTGCCGGCTCCCAATCCGACAGACTCTGACCAGTCGGGTTCCGGCATGCCGGCATCCGATCTTCCGAATTCTGACCTGCCCAACTCCGCTTCGCTCAACCCCGATATCCCGATTCCCCAGACCTTCGATTCTTCCCAAAAGTCTGCGATCAGACAGGCGACAGACCTCCTCTCCGCCTTCGACAGCGAATGCGCCCGCATGGCGCGGCTTATCGACGACATGCTCCTTCTGGCGTCCGCCGACGCCAGAACCTGGAAACTGCAGCTGTCCGACGTCGATATAGATACGCTCCTGATCGACACCTACGACGCTTATCTTCCGCTCTGCAGGCAAAAAGGAATCGACCTGCGGCTGGCGCTGCCGGAACATGCACTTCCCGGACTGCGCGGTGACGCGGAACGCATCCGCCAGGTTCTCGCAATCCTATTGGACAATGCGATGACCTACACGCCGTCAGGGAAAGAAATCCGGATCAGCGCGGAGATCATAGCCTGCGGCGGCAATGCCGGCCGACCGGCGGACGCTTCACAATCGTCCCGCCAAAACCGCATCCCCCTGCTGCTTCGCCGCAAGTCCTCGGACTGCCTGATCCTGCGCGTTGCAGACCAGGGTCCCGGTATCCCTGACGATGTCAAACCTTATATCTTCGATCGTTTCTACCGCGCCGACTCCGCCCGCAGCGACAAGTCCCATTTCGGCCTCGGTTTAAGTATTGCGAAAGAACTGGTCCGTCTCCACGGCGGCACCATTTCCGTCGCCGACGCGGAAGCCGGGGGAAGCTGCTTCTCCGTTTCTTTCCCCTTATAATACGGCAAATGCATCACCTGCTGTCCTTTTCGCAAAAAAATCCGGCCTTTGCAGAAATCCCTCCGCAAAGACCGGATCCCGTTATTCCGTAACGATCGGGTATGCTCCCTTCCGGACAACGCACGGCGCTTCCTCAGCCCACATATTTCTCTCCGTCCAGAAGCGTTCTCTTCTTCGTATGATTCTCGAAATACACGTACTCCTTTGTCTTCGAGCTTTTCTTCTCATTCTTCTCGTTCCACTGCTTTCTTACAGCCGTATAGGTGCCGGCCCCCAAAAGGATCGCCGTGCCGGCGGCCGCGCTGCCCGCGCCGGAAGCGTTCTCCTGTTCGGAACTGTCCGGGGCGCCTTCCGCGGCTGTCCCGACATCCTCCGTTATCCCGGCATGTCCCCACTTTGCCAGACGGTATATAGCTTCCGCCGTCAGTTTCGTCTGCTGCAAACCGGTTATTTCCCCGGCTTCTGCTTCCACCTGCTGCGCCCCGGCTTCAGCTCCCGCCGCCGTCACCGGCGGCGCGGACACAGTCAGACCTGCGGCAATCACAGCCCCGCAAAGCAGCCCCGCAAAGCATTTATTTCTTTTCTTCCAAAGCTTCACCGCCATGATCATCCGTTTCTTCTCCATGATTCTCATTTCCCCCCGATCCCTCCGGAAGCTCCTTCGGCTCATTTCCCTGCAGATAACTGAACGTAACCTGGGGGAACGGAATGCCGATCCCGTACCGCCGGAAGATCAGGAAGATCTCGCGGTTTAAGTCGCGGCTCAGCTGGATCCGGTCCTGCTCCTTGCAGAGCGCGATGATCTTGATCACCACGCTGCTGTCGCTCAGCGCCGACACGCCCTTATAGAACGGCCCGTCCATGATGGCCGGCAGCCTGCGGCGAATCTTCGGCAGTTCCTTCGCCAGGACCGCTTCCACCCGCTCCAGATCCGCACCGTACTCAATGCCCACGTCGATGCCGGCATAGGACGCCTCTTTCGTCATATTGATAATCCCGGAGAGGCTCGAGTTATTAAACACCTTGATATTTCTGGCCGTATCCTGAATCTTCGTGGTCCGCAGACCGATATCGAGAACATTCCCGCGGAAGTCCCCGACCGTCACAATGTCGCCCACCCGGAACTCGCCCTCGAAGACGATGAAGATACCGGCCAGAATATCCTGAATCATACTCTGGGCGCCGAGACCGATGACCAGTGAGAGGATTCCGGCGGAGGCCAGAAGGCTTCCGGTATCCACCCCGCACAGGTACAGCGAATAGAACAGGGCAAACAGCGCGGTTCCGTATCGGATCACCGAAGCGAACAAATGTCCCAGCGTCTCTGCCCGGCTGCCGATGTTCACCGATATCTGGTTGATCAGAATCTCCAGCACATTAGCCACAACGAAGATCGTGATCAGCGTGATCGCACAGTTGGTGAGGGCAAAGATATTGAAGCCCTTCGTCCAGACGCCCTCATACACATAGTTGATGGCGTCAATCGTAAAGAAGCCGTTCCGCGAACCCATGATGCATATAAACAGGAATACCGCGAAAATATGGATGATCACATTGACCAGCGTCGCGAATTTCTGCTCCGGCGACTTTCTCTCCCAGGGAATGTATTCCGCGTCCCAGCGGGCTGTGATCGGACGGACTTTCCGCGTCTTGCCGGACGGCATGGTCACCGTAAATGTATCCTGATCGTTGCGCGCCCGCTTCTTCTGCGCCATTTCGTCCGCGTTGTCGATATACATCTTCTCCTCTTTCGAGCCGAAGAGGCAGGCATAAACACAGAGAACCAGAAGTCCGGCCAGGGCCGCAAAGAATGCGGTCAGCGTAATTCTGCTGCGGGTGTCAAATACCGTGGTCAGCGGCACCGCCGTCCCGATATACAGATCGTCCACGAGCTTGAATGTCTGGAAATATGTGTCGCCGTTTACAGTCTCAATCCCGTTGTACATCTCACCGGACGCGTTGAAGGCCCCTTCGCTGCAGCCCATGTCCAGCGCCGAACGGCCGATGTCCGCCGGCTTGGGGGAATAGAGACAGGTATGGATATCGTCCGTATCGCAGACCACCGTGAAGCCGGTGCCGTGAACCGTCGTGCTGTCGGCGACATACGTCAGCGTAGCAGTCTCCGTGACGGAACGAAGCCGCTCCGGCGCAATCGTGATCTGCAAAAGTCCCCGGTGCTTCGTGATCGGCCGGCCGTCCCATTCGTCTGCCAGCTGCTTTTCATAATCAGCCTTCGATACGTATCCGGTACTGCCGTCTTCCTCTTTCACCGTGTAATAGTAGAACGCGCTGCCGATATACTGGGAATAATTCCCCTCGTCATCCAGAGTCAGATCCTGCGCATAGAAATCCCTGTGCTCGGCAAGAATCTCCCAGAACGGATAGGACTGATCTTCCTCGTTGCCCTTCATGATATAATACCAGCGGTCGTCATTGGTCGCCACCGTCCTGCCGCTCTCATCAATGATCTGGAAGCGCTCGATCGCATTAATATCGGCCAACTCCTGCAGAAACGGATGACGGCTGACCGAATACACCGGATTGCCGTAGCAGTCCAGTCCGCCGGTGACCTGACCGGCGGTATTCTTCTCCACCGGATGTTTATGTACATTCTCACTCTCGGTATCATAATCGAAAAGATACCGGGGATTCTCCTCAAACAACTGCGTCAGCATCTCACATTTGTTCAGGAAGAGCGCCTTGTATTCGTTATTCAGCACCTCGGCATCACGGATATTGTCCGCCAGTTTGCTGCTGATATCATCAATGGAGTTGTTGGACTCGTAAGCCACGGAGGACAGAGCGTTCACCGACTGAATGTAATACGTCAGACCGGCGACCGCTGCGATCCCAACCACCGCGATCGGCAGAAGCTTTTCGGCCACGGTGATATTGAAGAAGAGCCGGCCCTTAATCAGCGGAAAATACTGCGGCGTCCGACCGATCCGGATGCTGTCGCGGATGATGATCGTCGCGTAAACGCCGACGAGAATCACAAAAATGCTCATGACGATGATAAGAAAGACGATCAGCACCAGATCATTGGAAAACTCCGTCCCCGTCTTCGTCAGGACCAGAACCGCGGCGTCGTTCCATCGTCTGCCGACCGCACACCACGCGTCCCCACCGAAGGTCAGGATTCCCTCATAATTATCGCTCAGCGCCTCGATCGGAACGCCGTTCTGCAGCGCGTCCCTGCCGGTCAGGTCGCCGATGGGATTATAGAGAAACGAATAGTCCTGAAGCGAAACGGCGATCGACACGGTATCCACGCTTGTCATGCCGCGGAGTACCGCTTCCCAGGAGGTCATGGTCTGAATGCTCTTCTCCGTCTCCGTCCAGTCCACGACAAAAACCAGAATGCGGTCGGCACTCATGTTAATGCCGTAGAACCGCTTCGTTCCGTCCCCGGAACGGATGCTGAACGGTTCCGACGCGCCGTCCTCCCCCATCCGCTCCCGAAGCATCCGGAAACGCTTCCGCGTGAAATCATAATCACAGTTCCAGGAAGCGTAACAGGTTCCTTCCGGATCGATGACCGCCGCCGCATCCACACCGGCGTACGCCGCCGCATCCTGCGCAAACGCGTCGTCAACGGTAATTCCCCGGAGATTATCGTAGTAATACCGGCTGTTCTTCAGCTTTGCGATATAGAGGTTATCATACTCGTCAACCAGTTCATCATTCTCCATACCGCCCGATTCCAGGCTCCGGATGACTGTATTGATCCGGGCCCGGTTGATATCGAAAATCTGCCCGCGGGTCAGCCGGAACCGGGCCGCAGCGATTACCACCGCCGCGAACAGAACCACGGCCAGGGACAGGATCACCGCCCAGAGCGTGCGCGTGACAACATATCGGTTCTCTGCGGTACTGGTCCGGGAGAGGTTCATTTCTTTCTTTGTCTTCGACATGTTCAGTTCCCCCATTTCATCTTCAGGGCATCCACGGTTCCGTCGGCCAGCCGGTTTTCAACGGCCTCGTCGATCAGGCCGGCGAGCGGTGAATTCTTCCTCGTAAAAACGCCGTACTCCTGCGTGGAGAATGTTTCCGACAGGATCGTCCGGCCATCGCCGCGGAACCCGCTTAAGATGGACCAGTCGGCGGTAAAGGCGTCCACCTCCCCGCTTTCCAGGGCGTCCGATATCTGCTGATACGAATCATATTCCGCAAAGGTCACGCCGCCGTCAAAGGACGCGGCCTCAAAGCTCCCGCTGTTGAAGGGTTCAATGATCCCCCGTTCCGCCAGATGCGCGGCAAGCAGACCGGCATGACTGGTTCCTTTCATGACGCCGATGCGGCAGTCCCTGAGGCCTTCGATTCCCGCAATCAGGCTGGAGTCTTCCACCATCACGGCCACGCTGTCAGTGTAATAGACCGGGGAAATGTGATACTTCTCCCGCCTCTCCGGCGTGATCGTGAACGTGGCGATGATCATATCCACTCTCCCACTGTCCAGCGCTTCCTCACGCTCCGCGGAAGCGACCGACACAAAGTCAATATTGCCGTAACCCAGGTCCTCGCAGAGCTGCTGGGCCAGGTCGATCTCCATACCGGAATAACGCCCAGACTCCTCGTCATAAAGCCCGAAATTCGCCACATCCGCCTTCACGCCGATCTTCAGCGTCCCCGTGCGCTGTTCGCCGCAGGCCGTAAGAGCCAACGCGGTCAGCAGCGCCAGCGCAGGCGCCACCCATTTTCTCTGAAATTTCATCTCTTTCACCCGTATATTCCATTATATTTCCCCTGCCGCGCCGATGCGGGCCGCAAACAGGGCATACTTATCGCTGCCGTCATGTAAAGTCCCTTTTATTCTACACTAAGTTAAGTCCCCACGCAACAAAAACTTCTTCCGCATATACGCGGCAAATACACGGTTCAAACCGCGGCAGGAGAAGGTCAGACGGCTTCGGACAGCGGCGTGAATTCATGTGTCACGGCTCCGGACAGCGGCATGAATTCATGTTGCAAAACTGTGTTTTTTGATTTATAATGGTAATTGTAGGAATATTTATATTTTTCCGAATGTTTTCATTCTCAAAACAGCAGGGAGACCATTGACTGTATGAAAAAGCAAGAACAATTCGCATCCGTTTGGGGGAGCCTTGATTTGCCGGTGATCGTGCTTGCACACGAGGGGGAGAGTTTCAGACCGGTTTATGAAAACGGCGCAGCGGATGCTCTCCGCGGGGGAGACGGCTGTCTGGCGGATTCTCTTCCGGATGAGATCAGGAACCGGCTGCTTACGGGCAGTACGTGTCCGACCGGGGAGGAACTGCCGCTCCTCTGCCATCTGCAGGGCAGGGCTTATTCCCTGGTTCCGTTTATGTGGGGGGATTTCCGCGTCTGCATGCTCCACGAGGTAACCGCTTATTACAATGAAAACCAGCGCATTCTCAATGAAGCGATCATGGCGAACAAGGCCAAGACCAGCTTCCTTTCGGAGATGTCGCACGACATCCGCACGCCCATGGGCGCGATCATCGGCATGACCGATATCGCCCTGATGCAGGGGGACATCCCTGCCCGCGTGAAGGAATGCCTGAATAAGATCAAAGTGGCGTCCGGCCACATGATGTCGCTTCTGAACGAGGTGCTGGATATGTCCCGCATTGAGAGCGGCCGTATCCTGCTGCAGGAGGAGGACGTGGATCTGGCTGACCTGCTGCATGAGGTGCTGACTGTGATCCGGCCTCAGGCTGACGCGGGAGGGCTGCATTTCTCCCTGAAGCTGGAGCAGATGGCCGAAGAACGGCTGCGCGGGGACAGCGTGCGCCTGCGTCAGATTTTCATTAACCTGCTTTCCAACGCGGTCAAATTCACGCCGGAAGGCGGCGGGATCGATATGGTCTTAAGCGTCACTCCGACCGGTGAGCCGAACCGCGTGATGATGAACCTGCGCGTCAGGGATAACGGCATCGGCATGAGCCAGGAGTTCCTGCAGCGGATCTTTACGGCCTTCGAACGGGAGGAGAAGTCCACCACCAGCAAGATTCAGGGGACAGGCCTCGGTATGGCGATCACCAAGAATCTGGTCGAGCTGATGGGCGGCACGATCACTGTGGAAAGCCGGCTCCACGAGGGCAGCTGCTTCACGGTGGAGATTCCGTTTACCGCAAGCCCGGATCTGGAGGAACGCCACCGGCAGGCACTTGCCGGCAAGCGTTTGCTGCTCTTCGACGATAACCCAGAGCAGACACAGCTCATCTGTTCCATGCTCGAACGTCTCGGCATCGCCGCCGATGTGGCCGCGGACGCGGAGAGCGCCGTGGAACTGCTCAACGATATGTCATTTTCTGACGGGGAATATTTCGCGCTGCTGACCGTGGAGAAGGTGAAGGGCGTGGAAATGCTTCTGTTCCTTCCGCAGGTGCGCCAGCGCATGGGCGCGGATTTCCCGATCCTGCTCCTGTCCGAGAACGACTGGAGCCAGATGGAATACGTCTATACACGCGCGGGCGTGGACGCCTTCATCCCGCTGCCGTTATTCCGGACAAGACTTTCGGCGGGACTTTACGCATTCACCGACGAGGCGAAGCGGGCCGTTCAGGAGGCCGGCGACGGCCAGCGGTGGAATTTCCGCGGCAAACGCATTCTGCTCGCGGAAGATAACGAAATCAACCGGGAGATCGCGATCGAGCTTCTCGGCATGGCAAACCTCCAGATCGAAACCGTCGAGAACGGCAGGGAGGCCGTGGACCGTTTTGCCGAAACCTCTCCGGATTATTATGATATGATCCTGATGGATATCCAGATGCCGGTGATGAACGGACTGGAGGCCACCCGGGCGATCCGGGCGCTGGACTGCGCAGACGCCCAGGACATTCCCATTGTCGCCATGACGGCCAATGCTTTCGTAGAAGATGTCAGGAATTCCCTGGACGCCGGCATGAACGCCCATATCGCCAAGCCGCTCGACATGAACCAGGTTTATTCTACCCTGGACTTCTTCCTGGGGAGGGGCGGCCGATGAAGGAATACCAGCAGCAATACCTGAAAAATCTGGAACAGGTAACTGCGCTCAGCGCTACGTCCGAGGATCTGATACTGGACGCGGCTGCGTTCCTGCGCGTGCGGCAGGAAAAGCACGACCGAATCGGCGCGCTCGTGGAAGAGAATACCGCTCTTCTGCGAAAGAACCTGTTTCCGCTTCTCGACGACATCATCACGGCTTCCGACGACGATATCCAGAGTCTGGACGAATTCGCAGCCGCTCTGGTACCGGGCAACCGCGACGTGATGCTGGCCTATCATATCCACAACGCGCTGATCGTCTATGCGAGACATCATGCGCTTCGCGACATGCTGATCCGCGAGCTCTACAATACGGCCATGGATCTCTTCTATCTGGATTCGCTGATCAACACCACGGATCCGTACCGCTACTCCTGGAAAATGTTAATGCTGTTCGGCGAGGCGGCGTCCTACATCAAAGTCTATGACGAGATCGAGGATCCGGAGATCCGCGGCTATATCCACCGCTCGATGGGCAACCTGGCGCTGGGGCATAATGCGCACACACAGAAGGACGGCGAAAAGAAGCTGGAAGTCATCCGCCGTTCCCTGCAGATCTTAAACGACCCCGTATACCAGCAGAAGACCCCTTCCCTGCCCTGGGATACCTATATCTACAAAAGCCATCAGGAGCGCACCACCGCCTTAAACTACCTGCGCAGGGGACTTGCTTCCGCGTCGGCGGTCCGTGAAGTCATGGAATCCGCGGAATATGTATGGGAGCATAATCTGGAGGCCAGCCGCCGCAGGGGGCAGCCAGTCTCCACCCGGTGGCACGCAACCTATTATACCGCGCAGTATCATTGCGGCGTCCTGACGCTCAGGCAGTTCCTCACCCGGCTGGAAGAACTGTATATGGGCAGGGATCCGTCGGATTACAGTGATGAGGGCGTTTACTGCAATTTCTTCCTGCCGGCCATCTATGCGAACTATGTACAGCAGGAAGACCATTACAGGACGGCCAAGAAGGAAGTAATCGGACATATGTACCGGATGCTGCTCCGCTACGTGCAGGGCGTCACGCCGGATCAGATGACTTTCTTCTTTGTCCGAAACCTGATGAATACCTTTATTTCCTTCATCGAATATCCGGACGGCATCCAGCAGCGGGACTACCTGCTGCAGCTCGTGGTCTGCCGCACGCCGGAAGCCTTCATCTATCTGCAGATGACCGCCTGCGTCGCCAGAATTCTCGTGACGCGGATCATCGCGGACAGGCCGGAACTTCTGGCGGGCGTCTGCGGATGCAGCGATGCGGACGACGTCCGGGCAGCCCGGGAGGAACTGGCGCAGCTGGCGTATGACTGCGGAATGTTCCACAACATCGGTCAGCTGAATTTCATGCGAATGACGTCCATGGCAGGCCGGCACTGGTTCAAAGAGGAGCAGGAAGTGTTCCAGTACCATGTGAAGATCGGTGCCAAAATTCTGAAGCGCTGTGAATCCACCAGACGGTTCGCCTCCGCCGCGGAGGGACATCATTTTTACTACGATACGCTGGGCGGATACCCGCAGGATTATGATCCGCGTGAACATGACGACCAGGTCATGGTGGACATCGTGGGAATCGCCGCCTATTTCGTCCGGCTGCTGGACAATACGATCGACTACACGAAGAAACCGCTGACGATGGAAGAGGCGCTCGAAAAAGTAAAAGAGAAATCCGGCACCCGTTTCTCACCGCAGCTGGTCAGTATCTTCTGTGAGACGGAAAACGAACTCCGGGATTATCTGAAGGACGGGAAGCTGAAAGCCTGTGAACTGGCGCTAAAATATCTGAAGAATGAAGAGGCGGAAAACTGAATAACGGAATGGGCGCATAGCGTGTTGGGGCCGCTGCGGAATCAGTGAGGAATCACCTGTTCCGCAGCGGCCCATCTTCTTTGTCAATATGTATTTTCCTGCCGGCATCAACTGGCTATTCTCAGGTCTGTCCTGCCGGCGGCAGAACCGGTCATTATCAGGCTTTGTCTCGCCGGCAACGACCGGTTATTATCATGCTTATCCTGCTGTCCTGCCGACAACAGAGCCTGTCGTTGCCAGTCTTTGCCCTTCCGCCAGCAGCCGGTTGTTTTTCGGATTATCTGGTCAGCAGCATCCGGTCATTGTCAAGCGCCTTGCCGGACGCGGTCTTAAACTGTTCCAGAAGGTCGGCGACCGTAAGCCGTGCCCTCTCCTCTCCCGAAACGTCGAAAATGATTTTGCCGTGGTCCATCATGATCGTCCGGTTCCCCAGCTCCAGAGCCGTCTGCATGTTATGTGTTACCATCATGCAGGTCAGGTTCCCGCCATTCACGATCTGCGTGGTCAGCTCCAACACCTTCTCCGCCGTAGCCGGATCCAGAGCCGCCGTGTGCTCATCCAGAAGCAGAAGCTTCGGCGGGTTGATGGTGGCCATCATAAGCGTCAGGGCCTGCCGCTGTCCGCCGGAGAGAAGCCCCACCGGCTGCTGCATCCGGTCCTCCAGTCCCATGTTCAGAAGGGACAGCCGCTCGCGGAACATCTTCTT
>CANREE010000087.1 GCA_947629545.1 uncultured Lachnospiraceae bacterium
ATCAAGAATTTCGCCAAGTACGAGACCAACGAGCACGGCAAGGCTCTGGTAGCCGCCGGCCCGCAGCTGTAATATTTCCGGACGCCGCCTGAGATAACGACCGAAGAATTGATTCTCCCGGCGGCAATGGCCGGCGCGGAAGACATACAGACAGAATACACATAAGCTACCGGGTGCGGCAGAATACGCCGTGCCCGGTATTTTCGTTTTGTATCGCACTGCCGCGCGGAACCGTTCTTCGCCAAAACTGTCGTACCCTATATTTTAATCTCGCTGCTACGCGGATCGAAAGCACCAGCGCCGCGCGCATTCTGTATTGCCATTTTTCATTTTTTATATTATGATTAATTAAATAAATCTCCGCCCCGGCGATATCCCGCCAGTCGGAGACACAGATTCATTTCCCTATCAAAAAGCACCTCTAAACCAACCGCAGAAAGAAGGATCGATCATGGACACAGTCACCCTCGGAAAGACCGGCATTACGGTCAATAAAAACGGATTCGGCGCGCTGCCCATCCAGCGCATCCCCAGGGAAGACGCCGCATATCTGCTGCGCAAAGCCTACGACCACGGCATCACCTACTTCGATACCGCCCGCGCCTACACGGACAGTGAAGAGAAACTGGGCCTGGCCTTCGGCGACGGCACACGCAATCACCTCTACATAGCTACCAAGACCACTGCCGGGACCGCAGAACAGTTCTGGACGGATCTGGAGACCAGCCTGCGGCTCATGAAGACCGACTACATCGACGTCTACCAGTTCCACAATCCGGCCTTCTGCCCGAAACCGGGCGGCGAAGACGGCCTTTACGACGCAGCCTTAAAGGCGCAGCAGCAGGGCAAGATCCGCTTTATCGGTATCACCAACCACCGGCTCTCCGTGGCCTCCGAAAGCATTGAAAGCGGCCTTTATGCCACACTGCAGTTCCCCTTCAGTTACCTGGCGACAGACAAGGATATCGCCATCGTAAACGCCTGTCGTGCCCACAATATGGGCTTTGTCGCCATGAAGGCCCTGTCCGGCGGCCTGATCACCAATTCCGCCGCGGCTTACGCCTATCTGGCCCAGTACGATAATGTCCTGCCCATCTGGGGCGTCCAGCGGGAATCGGAACTGGACGAATTCTTAAGCTATATCGACAATCCGCCCGCCATGTCGCCGGCGTATCAGGCCGTCATCGACGCGGATCTTAAGCAGCTGGCCGGCGGCTTCTGCCGCGGCTGCGGCTACTGCATGCCGTGTCCGGTCGGTATTGAGATCAATAACTGCGCCAGAATGTCCCTCCTGCTGCGCCGCTCGCCTTCCGCCGGTCATTTATCTCCGGCCGGTCAGGAGAAGATGATGAAGATCAAAGACTGCCTCCACTGCAACCAGTGCGCCTCCAAATGTCCTTACGGTCTGAACACGCCGGAGCTGCTGGCAAAAAATTTAAAAGATTACGAAGAAATACTCGCCGGCAAGGAAATGACGCCGACAAACTTCTGAGAATCAGCACGACTTACGGGCAGGGCGCCGGTGACGCTCTGCCCGTATTATTATTGTCTTGCCTTCCCTGTAATGGCAGTATACAGGTTCCACAGCACATCTTTAGAAAATCCTTGTGCCAACAGATTATGACCGGCCGCAAGTTCATCCGGATACTCATCCAATCGATAGGTAGTGATGAGCGGCCCATGCATATGCGTTACCAACGGAACCAGGTCATAGCCGGTTATCTCCACCTTCGACCCCTGATCTCCCATAATTTTCTTCACGCGGATATCCGCCATACCGCCCAGGGACGTCGGCACCTTCTGCTGCGCTGACAGGAAATTGCCCAGGCTGTAATATACAAGGCCCGTATGGCCGGCAGGCGTTGTGACCATGCCGAATGGCTCCAGCACATGCGGATGCGAGCAGAGTACGATATCCGCACCCAGATCAATGAAACGGTTCACCTGCTGCTGCGCGTAGGCAGTCGGCTGATACACGTATTCCTCCCCGACATGGAGAATCGCAATCAGCAGATCGCAGTTCGCCCGCGCTTCCGCCACGGCAGCTTCAATACCGCCGTCCGTCAGCAGATCCACACAGTATTCCCGGCCGCCGGGCCGCCGAAACCCGTTCAGGCCATAGGTATAGTTTACAAAACCGACCCGGATACCGCCCCGCTCCAGATAGCGGATCTTGCTGTCCTCCGGCGTATCATGAATGCCCAGATACGTAATACCCGGATAATTGTTTTTCCAGAAAGCAATCGTGTTCGCAATCGCGCCGTATCCGCGGTCCATCGTATGGTTATTGGCATGGGCCACCACGTCGAAACCCGCGGATACGATGGAATGGCCGATCTGCTCCGGCGTCCCGAAGCACGGATAATCTCCGTAATCCCCCGGATTGCTCACCATGATCGTCTCCTGATTGATGATCGCAATATCCGCTTCTTCGATATCGTCCTTCACATGCTCGAACAGCTGATCAAAAAGGAAACTTCCGTCCGGCTGCTGACAGGTTCGGAAAATATGGGCATGGATCAGGTCGTCGCCCACCATGCGAATGACGATTTCTCCCTGACCGGCAGATCCCTCTGACAAAACGGATGCTCCCGCCGCTGACCGGAAACCCAACGCGCCTGTTCCCGCCATCGGACTGACCGGTCCGCTCGTCCTTTCCTGTGCGATACCGTCTTCTGCCGTCAGCTGTCCTTTGGACTCCCGTACGGCTCCCCCGGTCTCTGCCGCCCACACGTCACTTACGAAACCTAAACTTCCGCATAGGATAAGCAGCATCATTCCCTTCATAATTGTCTTGCCGATCTTCATAGGATCTGTCCTCCCTGTCAATCCATCAGTTCCTGTTAACGTTTTGCACCGCGCGGAATTTACAGCATCTGCAGCGCCAGTACAAGCGCGCAGCATCCCAATGATACGATAAACAAGCTTACCCGGTTATAGGCCAACACCATAGCGGCCACAAAACCCACCCAGGCAATCCAGGGTTCCTCGGTAATCGAAAGAATCGCCGGAAACGTCATCACCGCCAGCGTCACATACGGCACATAAGTCAGAAAAGACCGAAACGTACGGTTTGTGATCTCCTTTCTCAGAAGCGTCAGCGGAATTACCCGGATCAGATAGGTGGTCAGCGCCATCACCAGAATGTAAATATAATTCCTCATGGACGGAGCGCCTCCTTTCCGTCTGCTGCGGTTTCTTCGGCCGTTTCTTTCTCTGCAATCGGAAACAATACTGCCGCCCCAAGGGAAATCGCCAGCGTCAGGATGATGATCTTTATCCCCGAAGAGATGAAATCAAATACCGGCAGCATCTGGAACACCGCGCTGGCCCCCATAGAAACCGCTATAATCGGCAAAAGGATCGGATTGTCTCTGGCCGCCGGCATAAAGATCGCAATGAACATTCCGTAAAGGGCCATATTCATTGCATTTAATATCGCCGGGGGCAGCAGCCCTGTCGACAGGATTCCCAGAAGTGTTCCCAGCGTCCATCCGGGAATCGCCACACTCATGGCTCCATACATATACCATGGATCCAGCTTCCCCTTCTGTCCGATCGCCAGCCCGAAAATCTCATCGGTGATGCCGCAAGCCATGAACAGCCTATGATAAAACGGCATACGCTGATCCACCTTCTGCGACAAGGCACAGGACATCAGGCAGTACCGCAAATTGATAACCGCCTGTGAAACCATAAGTTCCAGATATGGCGCCCCTGCCGCAATAATCGCGAAAGACGCGAACTGCCCGGCACTGGTCAAATTGGTCAGCGACATTACCGCTGCCTGAAGCGCCGTCAGGTTCGCGCCTCTGGCGGCGATACCAATAGTAATGGATACTACGAAGTATCCCAGCATAACGGGAATGCCGTCACGCATTCCCTTCAAATACATCTGACGGTGTATCATTACTCTCTCCCGTGAAAACGCGCACCGGGCCGAAAGCGCGGTGCGCGCGATAATCAAATACTTCTGACAACAATATGACCGTTTATTCCGCCACAGCATTGGCAACCAAAAAATCCAGCACCTTGTCCATCAGAATATAGGACTCAACCATATCAGCTCCGGCGTCCTCTTCCATCGTTTCCACCGTATCATAGCCGAAACTCTCAGCCAGAGCTTCCCTGTCCGTATCTTCCACAGTAATATTCTCCTTAGCGGCGATCTCACGCGCTACCGCGTCCTGTTTCGTCGCCTCCTCCGCCTGAAGCTTCATCTGCTCCTCAAATGTAGCCAGATCCATACCATAGTAGCCAATCATGGTCTCCAGTTCGATACCTATGGCTTCCGCCTGCTTCTTATATGTGTCGTAAAGCTCTTCATAATATGCCTGTACATCCTCATCACTGACATTGATCTCCGAATTTTCCATGACCTTCGTAAAAATGTCATACTGCTTCTGGCTCTCTGCCTGAGAGCGGACATACTCCTCCAACTGCTTGCGGGTATTGTCCATAAATTCATCTACTGAAGTGTATTCCGTATAACTGGCGAGGAACTCTTCATTCAACTCCGCAGGAGAAGACTCCTTCACATCGTTAACCGTCACTTCAAAGACTACCTCTTTGCCGGCCAGATCCGGGTTATTCGTATAAGGATCCGGGAAAGTCAGATTCAGATTCAGCTTGTCCCCCTTGGAAGCCCCTACCAGACCATCCTCAAAGCCATCAATAAACATGCCAGAACCCAGTTCCAAATCCGTACCGGAAGCGCTGCCGCCGTCAAAAGCCTCTCCGTCCAGCTTGCCCACATAATCAATATTCACCGTATCACCCAGCTCAGCGGCGCGATCCACAGAAGTCAGCGTCGGATAGCGGTCCAATAGCGCCTGAACCTCTGCATCCACATCCTCATCCGTCACCTCAGTGGACATAGGCGTGTATGTAATTCCTTTGTATTCACCCAGCTTCACCGTCGAAGACGACTTATTTCCGCCCTCCTGCTTTGAACATCCGCTCAGCATGGCCACGGTCAGGATCCCGCATAAACCGATACATAAAAATTTCTTCATATCTCTTCCCTTTTCTTTCTTAAAATATATAGGTCTGCCCACGTGGACAGTATACTATATTCCATTCTCCATGAAAAGCATTTCTTCCAAATTCACAAAATATTAAAGATTCTGTCAGCTTTCCCGGTAGAACGCCGCAAAAGCTTTATATGTATTATAGACGTCCAGTTTGGAAGAAAGCTCAAACGGCGCGTGCATACTCAGGATCGGTACGCCCAGATCCACCACATCCACATTCAGGCGGGAAATAAATTTGGCAATGGTTCCGCCGCCGCCTGCATCCACAGCTCCGATCTCTCCAACCTGCCAGAACACGCCGGCTTTTTCCATAATTCCGATTACCTTCGCCATATACTCGGCACTGGCATCGTTAGCGCCGCTCTTGCCACGGGAACCCGTGAACTTGGTCAGGACGCAGCCTCTGTTCAGATAGCAGGTATTTCTGGCCTCGTACACACTGGAAAACGTAGGATCATACGCCGCATTTACATCTGCGGACAGACAGCAGGAATTAGCAAATACCGTCTTCGAATCAGCATTCTCCATCTCCGCCAGATATGTCACATAATCCTGGAAATACGAGGCGTTCATGCCTGTATTGCCTTCGGAACCGATTTCTTCCTTATCAGTCAGCACTGTGACCGTCGTATGGAGCGGGTTCAGCGTCTTGATCTCCGCCATCAGGGCCGTGTAGCCGCAGACCCGGTCATCCTGTCCATAGGCGCCGATCATACTGCGGTCGAAGCCCACGTCTACCGCCTTCCCGGCCGGAACAAACTCGATCTCCGCACGGGCAAAATCTTCCTCTACGACACCATATTTCTCGTGAAGCAGCTGAAGCGCCTTCAGCTTTACCGGCTCCCTGATCTCCTCGTCCTCATAAGGAAGGGAACCGATCACAATATTCAGTTCCTCCCCCCTGATTCCATCCTTCAGCTTCCGTTCATTCTGCTCCGCCGACAGATGGGGCAGCAGATCCGTAATACAAAACACCGGATCGTCAGGATTCTCACCGATAGAAAACTCCACCGCCTGACCATCCTTCCTCACCATAACGCCATGCATCGCCAGCGGGATCGTGGCCCACTGGTACTTGCGGATGCCGCCATAATAATGCGTCTTGAACAGTGCCAGCCCCTCCTTCTCGTAGAGCGGATTGGCCTTCAGGTCCAACCGCGGAGAATCGATATGAGCGCCGCTTACGCGGATCCCCTCCTCAATGGGCCTTGTCCCAAAAGTCGTCGCCAGAATCGACTTGCCCCGGTTAACCTTATAAACTTTATCCCCAGGCCTGTATGTTTTTTTCTCATCAAATACCGTGTAGCCCGCAGCGACAAGCAATTTCTCAGCTGCGTTCACACACTCACGCTCCGTCTTTCCCTGATTCAGAAACTCTTTATATCCCTCGCAAAACACGGCAGCCTCTTCAATCTGTTCCGGGGCCTTCGCCGCGATATGCGGAATCTTCCATGTCAACTGTTCCTGTAATTCTTTTCCTGTCATTTATGTACACTCCTCGTTAAAAACCCGCTGTTTCATCGAGCCTGTATTCCCAGTTCCGTGCTGTCAAGCACCAGTGTGAAAGGCCCGTCATTGACCAGCCTTACTTCCATATCCGCCCCAAACACGCCATGTTCCACTTTGTCCACATAACCGCGGCAGCACGCGACCATATGCTCATAAATCCGATTCGCCCAATCCGGCGAACCGGCTCTGGTAAAGCCGGGGCGATTGCCTTTACGGCAATCCGCATAGAGAGTAAACTGGCTGACGACCAACAGTTCTCCTCCTACGTCCGCCAGAGACAAATTCGTTTTGCCGTTCTCATCAGCGAAAATCCGCAGGCGGCAGATCTTATCCGTCATCTTCTCGGCGATCTCCATCGTATCCTCGTCAGAAACTCCCACCAGAAGCAGGAAGCCCCGGCCAATGGCGCCCACGACAGCTTCATCTACGGAAACTGTAGCCTCGGTTACCCTTTGAAGTACAACTCTCATTGCTCTGTCTGCATCCTTCCTGTCTTCATCTCTGTATCTTCGAAAAACACTGCCTGTCCTTTCGTTGTACCACTTCGCTTCTGCACACAGGCAAGCGGTCCGGCTGACGTCCTCCGGACCGCTTGTTTCACTTGCTCTTCGGTTATTATTCGGCAGCCTTCTCCGGGAACTCACAAACAGATATCTCTGTATTCTCAGTCAGAGAGCTCCCGGCCGCAGCTTCCGCGTTGCCTGTCGGAGATGCAGTTCCCTCCTCCGCCCTGCGTTTCTCCTCCTGAGCGTTCCACTGAAGAATCGACTCATTCAAAGAATACATCTTGGCGTCCAGCATATCCACCACATCGGCGCAGGCCTTCAGTTCCTTCTGCAGAAACTCCGGCGCATCACCGCCCAGCTTATAATACATCTTGTGCTCCAGACTGGCCCAGAAATCCATGGCCACCGTCCGGATCTGAATCTCTACCTTCGTCTCCACCGGTCCCTCGGTCAGATAGACCGGAATCGTTACCACCATATGGTAACTCTTGTAGCCGTTGGGCTTTGGATTCTTAATATAATCCTTCACATACAGAACGGTAATATCAGCCTGCCGCGAGATCATATCCGCAATCTGATAGATATCCGATGTAAATGAGCAAATAATTCTGACACCGGCTACGTCATTTAACTTTTCCGTCATGTTGAAGGTATTCACCTCACAGCCCATGCGTTTCAGCTTCTTGACAATGCTCTCCGGCGTTTTGAGCCTGGACTTGACATGCTCAATGGGATTATAGCTGTATATGTGTACGAACTCGCTGTTTAACACCTCAATCTTCACATTCATCTGCTTCAGGGCAGAATTATAAATGAACATCAGCGAATTCCACTGATCGATCTGGTCATAGGTCTTGGGGATATAAGTCATGCGTATCCCTCCTTGTTCGATATCGTAATACGATCGTCAATTCTTAAGATCCAGACCTTTCAGCAAATCTCCCAACCCTGTGGTTACCGGTGCGGAATTCTTGTAATGGAAATCGCTCTTTTCCTCGCGGCCTTCCCTGGGCTCACGTCCCTCACGCGGCGCACGGGGCTCACGCGGCTCTCTCGCGGGCCTTCCCTCATCCTCCTCAAGGGCTCTCATGCTCAAACTGATCTTGCCGTTCGCCGTGTCGCGGATCTTAACCTTCACGGTCTGTCCTTCCTGCAGGACAACGCCGGGATGCTTGATCCTCTGACGACTGATCTGGGACACATGCAGAAGACCGGAAACGCCTTCCTCCAGACGTACGAACGCACCATAATCCTTCAGGCTCTCGACAACGCCCTCTACAATAGCACCGGGAACATACTTCTCCCTCCGGGCCTTGCGCTCTGCGTCTCTGCGCTCACGAAGCAGTTCCTTCGCGGACAGAACCAGTCTCTTCTTCTCCGGATCCACGGTGATAATATAGGTATCAATGTGCTTACCGACAAACTCCTCCAGATTCTCCACATAATTCAGGGCGATCTGGGAAGCCGGGATAAATGCCTTCATCTCATCGACAAACGCGATGGCGCCGCCTTTGACGATCTCCTTGACCTTGACATTGATCACTTCTTTATCTTCCATCTTCTGGCGCAGTTCTTCCCATTTCTCGGCACTTACGGATCCATCGTCCACAAATCCGCGGCTGCGCTTCTTTGCGTGTTCCTTGTAAGACTTCTCAAGCTCTTCCTTGTAATCCTCCATGGTTTCGGCAGGCTCAGCCGGTTTCGCCGGTTCAGCCTCAGCGGCGGATTCCGCAGCCTCAGCCTTCTCCGCGGCGGCCTCAGCGACGGCTTCCACGGCCTCGGCTTTCTCCTCGGCTGCTTCCGCAGCCGCCTCGATGTTGTCTGTTTGCTCCTTCAGCATTTCTTCACTCATGTCTGTAACTCCTCCATCCTGCTAATTTACCTTAATGCACGCCCTTTTTCGTCCTTTGGACGGCGTATGAATCTATTATACTATAAAAAATGAATTTCTACCTCATTTTTTTTGTGGTTTTTGAAAAAAATTTATGATATATTAAAAAAGTATCGTTTACCGGCCTCAAACTACTTCCAACAGGACTTTTCAGGCCGCCGGATACAGCCGGAAGGAGCAATTTATGAAAGATATCATGGACCTGCACACCCATACCGTCGCCAGCGGCCACGCCTACAACACCCTCTACGAGATGGCACAGGCCGCTTCCGGTCAGGAACTGGAACTTTTCGGCTCCACGGATCACGGCCCCCGCATGGGCGGCGCGCCTCACGAACTGTATTTCATCAATTTCAAGGTGATCCCCAACGAACTCTGCGACGTACGGCTCCTGATGGGCTGCGAGCTGAACATTCTCGATTATGAAGGCCATGTAGACCTGATGCCCTATCATCTGAAGAAAATGGATTACGCGATCGCCAGCATCCATGTACCCTGCTTCACCGCGGGCACCGTGGCACAGAATACCGCAGCCATCGTCGGAGCCATGAAGAATCCCTACGTGAAGATCATCGGCCACCCGGACGACTCCCGCTTCCCCATCGACCCGGATACGGTCGCGGCGGCGGCAAAGGAACACCATGTACTCCTGGAGGTCAATAATTCCTCCCTGAATCCCCGCGCTTCCCGTCAGGGTGCCCGTGAGAACTACGCGGCGCTCCTGGAGCGGTGCGTCCATTACGGCACTCCCGTCATCATGGGCAGCGACGCCCATGTGGCGGCAGACGTGGGCAATCACGCAGGATGCGTCGCGCTTCTGGAGGAACTGCATTTCCCGGAGGACCTGATTATCAATACTTCCATAGAGAAACTGATCCCGTACATTCCGGCGCTGACGCTTAACGGACCGCACGAGGCAGGGTTCTGATCCTGCCGGCCGGACCGGCCGCACGATGTGCTGATAACAATGTAACTACACAAGAAACCGGCGGCAGCGCCGGGGAGGCATCTATGATCAACTTCCTGAATCTGGAATATTTCCTCGTGGCGGCGGAGGAATCGAGCATTACAAAAGCCGCCAGAAATCTTAACATTTCCCAGCAGTCCTTAAGCAGCCACATCGCCAATCTGGAGAAAGAGTTCGACATCACGCTATTCAACCGAACCTCGCCGCTGACGCTGACCTACGCGGGGAGAATGCTGGCCAAGCACTCACGGGAGATCCTGCACCTTCGGGACGAGACCTACCGGGAACTGGCGGATATCAAGGACTTCTCGAAAGGGCGCCTGACCATCGGCATGTCTCACACCAGGGGCCGCCGGGTACTGCCGGAGATCCTGCCGGTCTACCGGGAACAGTTCCCCAATATCGAGCTGCATCTGCGGGAGGGCAATACCCGGGAACTGGACGCGGAGCTTCTCCACGGCGAGGTGGACCTGATCATCGACATGCTGCCGATCAAAGGCGAGAACATCGAGACCGTCCCGGTCTGTGAGGAGGAGATCCTGCTGATCGTGCCCGACAGCCTTCTGGGGAAACTGTATCCAGGGCAGGTTGGGGATATCAAGGCAAAGCTTGAGGAAGCGGCGGATCTGACGCTTCTGGCCGACTGCCCGTTCCTGTTAATCAATACCGGCAACCGGGTGCGTTCCCTGGCGGAGGAGATGTTCGCCGACGCCCAGATCTCGCCTCCCATCGTCCTGGAGACCGAGAATATCGAGACCGTGCTCTCCCTGTCCCTCAAAGGCATGGGCGCCACGTTCTATCCGAAAATGTTCATGACAGAAAGCGACGAATGGCGCCGCGCCCTGACGCAGGCCGCCGGCATCGGCCTGTACCATCTGAACCACCCGAAGGCCCACGGCATTCTCGGGATCGGATACCACAAAGGGCACTACATGTCGCGGGCCACGCAGGAATTCATCCGGGTGGCGAAGGAACAGCTGCAGAAATATTCCCGGGAGGCGCAACCCGGCTGACCTGACGGCCTGTCCGGCAGCCGAAAAGATACTGCGGATCGAAGAATGTACGCAGAATGCGTGCAGATGTGCGCGGAACGCGTGTAGATTCGCCCTTGACAAATCGGGATCTTTCCATTATAATCAGTAATGGTTATCATTATTGAATGTCGCGCACATGGAGGGATTGCCATGAAAACACTCAAACACAGCCGCCAGCGGGACGCGATCCTGAACTGCCTCATGGCGAGGCACGACCATCCCACTGCCGACGCGGTCTACGCAAGCGTCCGGGAGGAATTTCCCAATGTCAGCCTCGGCACCGTCTACCGAAACTTAAATCTCCTGGCGGACCTGGGCGAGATCCGGCGTCTAAACTGCGGCAGCGGCCCGGAACGGTTCGACGGAGACACCCGCCCCCACTACCATTTTATCTGCAGAGAGTGCGGCCAGGTGACAGATCTTCCGATGGAGGTGCTTGAGCAGATGAACACGGAAGCCCAGGAATGCTGCGGCGGGAAGATCGACAGCCATATCACGTATTTCTACGGCATTTGCGGAGATTGTCTGGACAAAGCGGAAAAACATTTATAAAATGATAACATCTGCTTGACAAGTATTTTTGTATATGCTAAGCTAATAATAGGAACTATTATTAATTTTAAATTAAAAGAAAAGGAGATATTCACTATGAAAAAATGGGTTTGCAAGGTCTGTGGTTACGTACATGAGGGCGACACCGCTCCGGAGTTCTGCCCGGTCTGCAAGGCGCCGGCCGACAAGTTTGAGGAGCAGAAGAGCGAGCTGACCTGGGCCGCCGAGCATTCCATCGGCGTGGCGAAGGGCGTCCGCGAGGACATCGTCGCCGATCTGAGAGCGAATTTTGAAGGCGAGTGCACCGAGGTCGGTATGTACCTGGCCATGGCGAGAGTCGCCCACAGAGAGGGCTATCCGGAAGTCGGCATGTACTATGAGAAGGCCGCCTACGAGGAAGCTGAGCACGCCGCCAAGTTCGCGGAGCTGCTGGGCGAGGTCGTCACCGACAGCACCAAGAAGAACCTGGA
>CANREE010000088.1 GCA_947629545.1 uncultured Lachnospiraceae bacterium
CGGTCCTGAAGGCGATCCGCAAGTCCGAGGAGAAGCTTGCCGGGACGATCGAAGATATGGTGGAGACGGCAGTCTCGACGCGGGAGATTATCCGCTGCGGCTGAACGAAAAGGCCGGAATGTAACACAGTTCCGCGTATGGCTCAGCGGCCGTTTGAAAAAAAGAACCTGCCGTATGGGCAGGTTCTGTCGCCGTATTCCGGGGTTAGAAGCCGCAGACCGAAGAAATCTTCCAGCTGTGGCGGTTGTGCATCCGGCTTAGCGGATATGTAGTTTCTACTTGAGCAGATACGGCGTCAGTGCGCGCATGATCTCCGAAATGATCGGCTCCGCTTCCGTATGGATGTTCAGGTCGATGGGCTTGGACAGGTCCAGGCTGAAAATGCCCATGATGGACTTGGCGTCGATCACATAGCGGCCGGATACCAGATCGAAGTCTACGTCGAATTTGGAAAGGTCGTTGACAAACGACTTTACTTTATCAATCGAATTAAGCGAGATACGTACCGTTTTCATGCAAAAATGCCTCCTTGATTCTGTCGGGTATTGTCAGTATTATGGCGCTCTTTCACGCCTACCGTAATAGTACAGATTGCAGGGGGAAAAGTCAATAGACAGATTGCATGAAATCATAAAAAGTCTGTAAAACGTAACAGGAATCTGAAACGGAGAAAGGGAATGAGAAAGGCAGCGCTTCATAATCTTGGATGTAAGGTAAACGCATATGAAACGGAGGCGATGACCCGGCTTCTTAAAGAAGCGGGGTATGAGATCGTGCCTTTCGGAGAAAAAGCTGACGTATATGTGATTAATACCTGCACCGTGACCAATATCGCGGATAAGAAGTCGCGGCAGATGCTGCATCGGGCAAAGAAAATGAATCCGGATGCAGTCGTGGTTGCGGCGGGCTGCTATGTGCAGGTCGCTTCGGATATATTGGAGAAAGACAGTTCGGTCGATCTGATCATCGGCAATAACCGCAAGAAAGATCTGGCGGCAATTCTGGAAGAATATTTTGCCGGCAGACCTGCAGCTATGGCGCCTTTTGGTGTTCCTGATATCGCGAAGATCCGCGAATACGAGACGCTTTCCATCGACGGCACTGCCGGACATACCAGGGCGTTTATCAAGATTCAGGACGGCTGCAACCAGTTCTGCAGTTACTGCATCATTCCTTACGCCAGAGGACGGGTCCGCAGCCGTGCAGCCGGCGATATACTGGCGGAAGCGGAACGGCTTGTAAAAGCAGGCTATCAGGAGATCGTTGTCACCGGTATCCATATCAGTTCCTATGGCGTGGATATGCCGGAGGAAGAGCGCGTAACACTCGCTGAGCTTCTGGAAATGCTGGATGCGGTGGAGGGGCTTGCGCGCCTGAGATTGGGCTCGCTGGAACCGCGGATCGTAACGGAGGATTTCGTACGCCGTATTGCGGCGCTTCGGACAATCTGCCCGCATTTCCACCTGTCGCTGCAGAGCGGCTGTGATGCCACGCTAAAACGCATGAACCGGCACTATACGACGGAGGAATATGCGGCGGGCTGCGCGCTCCTCCGAAGATACTTTGACCGCCCGGCGATCACTACTGATGTGATCGTGGGTTTTCCCGGAGAGACGGAGGAGGAGTTTGCAGGGACAATATCGTTTGTAAAGCAGATCGGCTTCTACGAGCTCCATGTGTTTCCTTATTCCCGAAGGGCAGGCACCCGTGCGGCCGCAATGCCGGATCAGGTGGATGAAGTTGTGAAAAAGGAACGCAGCGCCTGTCTGCTGAAACTTGACGCGGAGGCGTCTCTGGCGTATCGTCGGATGTGGCTTGGCGAGAAACGGGAAGTCCTTCTGGAGGAGATGATCACTGTGAACGGCAATGCTTATCTGACAGGTCATACCCGCGAATACGTGAAGGCAGTCATTCCCTGCGGACCGGAGGATCCGGACACGGCGGGCCTGTCCGGAGGCAAATGCAGCGTGCCTGGACGTGGGCAGATCGTGTGTGGGCGTATGGCGGCAATGCTGACAGATACTCTGGTGCTGATGTCGAACTGATAAGAAAATTGTCAGAAATATTTTATAAATAATCCCCTTTACGAATGGCAAAAAGTGGTATAAAATAAATTATGACCAGCAAAGGACGTGAGAACCTATGGGCGATATTCAGAATACGAGACAGTTTCGTGCTGTACAGGAGAATCAGCTGGATGTGAGACAGGTTCTGGAGGATGTGTATATTGCGCTGACCGAGAAGGGATATAATCCTGTTAATCAGATCGTGGGTTATATCATGTCCGGAGATCCGACTTACATTACCAGCCACAAGAGCGCCAGAAGCCTTATCATGAAGGTTGAGCGGGATGAGATTCTGGAGCTGCTTTTGTCTGCGTACATTGAAGAGCGGCTGAAGTGATGGGGCAGACATCGCCGGAGCTGAAGACCGTCTATATTCGTAATGTGAACGTGAGAGAAGAGAAACTGAATACAGAATCCGATGTTTCGGAGAGCGAACCGGCCGAAAGGTGAGCTTTCCGGCATTGTTGTGTTCAAGTGGCTGCAGAGGATCTGCCGGCCCTGTACAAACATCGGAAGAAGTGCCGCTGACCAGCCGATGGACTGAAAAGAACGGAGCGGATACGATGAGGATTCTGGGACTTGATTATGGCGCTAAGACCGTTGGCGTGGCGGTCTGTGATCCTACCGGGCTGATCGCCCAGGGAGTGGAGACCATCACCCGCAGGGAGGAGAATAAACTGCGCGCTACGCTGCGCAGGATCGAGGAACTGATCGCTGTCTGGCAGATTGAAACCGTTGTTTTGGGTTATCCTAAAAATATGGACGGTACGGTTGGAGAACGGGCAAAGCGGACGGAAGCGTTCGCGCAGCAGCTGGAGCGGCGGACGGGAATTCCTGTGATTCTGTGGGACGAGCGTCTGACGACGATGGCTGCTGATGAGATCCTTATGGAGAGCGGGGTGCCGTTATCGGAGCGCAAGCGTGTGATCGATAAAGTGGCGGCAGGGATTATTCTGCAGGATTATCTGGATAATTCTTCTGTGCGTGTGGAAGAAGGAGTATCGGTATGGAAGACGGAAGAATGATTACGCTTGAGACGGAAGACGGAGAGCAGATCAGTCTCAGCGTTCTGGAAGAGACTATGATCAACGGCATGAATTATATACTTGTAACGGACGCGACGGCGGATGATACGGACGGTCAGTGTTATATTCTGAAAGACCGCTCAGAGAAGGAGGAAGCCGACGCCCTGTATGAATTCGTGGATGATGAGGATGAATTGGATTACCTGTTTCAGATATTCTCCGAGCTGGTGGAGGATCTGGATCTGGAACTGGAGAAGTAGTATTTGTATGGAATTTGGAGGTTATAGGATTTGAAGGCATCAGGACAACAGAATAAGCAGAAATTCCCGGCAGGCAAGGTGCGGATCATCCCCCTTGGCGGTCTGGAACAGATTGGCATGAATATTACGGCCATCGAGTATGGTGACGAGATCATCGTCATCGACTGCGGCCTGGCGTTTCCATCGGATGATATGCTGGGGATCGATCTGTGCATCCCCGATATTACGTATCTGAAACAGAACCAGGAGAAAGTAAAGGCGTTCTTTATTACTCATGGACATGAGGATCACATCGGTGCGCTGCCTTATGTGCTGCAGGAGATCAATGTACCGGTTTACGGGACAAGGCTTACGATCGCACTGATCGAGAATAAACTGAAAGAGCATAATCTGCTGAAGAATACGAAGCGGAAGATCGTCAAACATGGGCAGACCGTAACATTGGGAAGTTTTCGCGTGGAATTTATCAAGACGAACCACAGCATTGCGGATGCCTCGGCGCTGGCGGTCTTCACCCCTGCAGGCGTGCTTCTTCATACCGGTGATTTCAAGATCGACTATACGCCGGTCTTTGGGGAACCGGCGGACCTGCAGCGCTTCGCTGAGCTGGGCAGGAAGGGCGTGCTGGCTCTGATGTGCGACAGCACGAATGCGATCCGGCCGGGGTTTACGGCCTCAGAGCGGACCGTAGGAAAGACCTTTGATGCAATCTTTGCTGAACATACGAATAACCGTATTATTGTCGCCACTTTCTCTTCGAATGTAGACCGTGTGCAGCAGATCATTGATTCTGCCTATAAGTACGGGCGTAAGGTTGTGGTTGAGGGCCGCAGTATGGTGACGGTTATCGGCATTGCAAGCGAACTCGGCTATATCAAGATCCCTGAAGGAACGCTGATCGATATCGATAACCTGAAGAACTATCCGGATGAGAAGACGGTTCTGATCACTACCGGAAGCCAGGGAGAGTCCATGGCCGCTTTGTCGCGTATGGCGTCCAATATTCACAAGAAGGTTTCCATTCGTCCCAACGACGTGATCATTCTGAGTTCTACGCCGATCCCCGGCAATGAAAAGGCAGTTTCGAAAGTCATCAACGAGCTGTCGATCAAGGGAGCAGAAGTTATTTTTCAGGATACCCATGTATCGGGGCATGCCTGTCAGGAGGAGATCAAGCTTCTGTACTCGCTGACCCATCCCAAATATGCGCTGCCGGTTCATGGCGAATACCGTCATCTGATGGCCCATAAGGGGCTGGCGGAGTCTGTGGGTATCCCGAAGGAGAATATCCTGATCATGTCCTCCGGCGATGTGGTGGAACTTTCGGAGGATTCGCTCAAGGTTGTGGATCATGTGCAGGCCGGGGCGATTCTGGTCGATGGTCTGGGCGTCGGGGACGTGGGCAATATTGTTCTCCGTGATCGGCAGAATCTGGCCCAGAATGGGATTATTATCGTGGTTTTAACATTGGAGAAATATTCAAATCAGGTTCTGGCCGGTCCTGATATCGTATCCCGCGGATTCGTTTATGTGCGGGAATCGGAGGATCTGCTGGAAGAAGCCCGGAAGGTGGTAGAGGATTCGGTACAGGATTGTCTGGACCGCCATGTGACCGACTGGGGAAAACTGAAGAATATCATCCGTGATGATCTGAGTGATTTCCTCTGGAGGAAGATGAAGCGTAATCCGATGATCCTGCCGATCATCATGGAGGTATAGCGCTGGAATTTCGGGAGAGATCAAGAGAAGGGAATGACCGGATATGGGCGGAAAGACGAATGATATCAACCGTGCGACGAAGGCGATCATTGTGATCTCCTGGAAGCTGATCTTGTGTGCGCTTGTGATTCTGCTGGTTTACGAGTCGGTGTCGCGGGGCTATGAGTTCGGCTACGGGCTGTTTCATGATACGGCGGTGGATGAGGAACCGGGAGTGGATCTGCGAGTCACGATCGGCGAGGACGAGTCGATTGTGAATCTGGCGGCTGCTATGGAAGAGAGCGGATTGGCGAAGAATCGGTATTCCTTTCTGATCCAGTGTATTTTCTACGAATACGGATATCAGTTTATGGGGTATGGGAATCCAATTCAGCCGGGAACCTATCTGCTCAATACATCGATGCCGGCCAAGGAGATCATCATCACCCTTCGTGACGGAAAAGTGGAGACGGCGGAGGAGAATGAAGGGGAGGAATGAAAGATCAGGAGCGGATGCGGGATTTCCTGTGGTCGTTTGAGCCGGCGGACGATCCTTTATGCGGACCAATCGCAGAAGATGCCAGACGGAGAGGGATCCCGATTGTCAAAAGAGAGACAGGCGCGTTTCTGAAGGTGCTTGTAGCGATGCGAAGGCCCGGGGCGATCCTGGAGATCGGGACCGCCGTGGGCTATTCTGTTATTCTGATGGCGGCTGCAGCGCCGAAAGACTGTCATATCATAACGATTGAGAAGGATGCGGCACGGGCTTTTGAGGCGCGGGATAATGTGCGGCTTGCCGGTTTTTCCGAGCGGATCACAGTGGTCTGCGCTGATGCGGATCGCTTTTTGCCGACGCTTGATGAGGAAGCGTATGATCTCGTATTTCTGGATGCGGCTAAGGGCCAGTATGGGAAATGGCTTCCGCAGCTTTTGCGGATTCTAAGGCCGGGCGGCGTGCTGATTGCGGATAATGTCCTGCAGGACGGGACGGTGTTGGAATCGCGGTTTGCCCTGGAACGGAGGAATCGGACAATTCACGCAAGAATGCGGGAATTTCTATGGGAGCTGAAACACGAAAAACAGCTTGTAAGCGCTATATTGCCGGTTGGAGATGGCGCAGCGATAGCGGTGAAGAGGGAGCCTGACTGCCGGTGAGACAGGATTACTGCGGCGTGAAGGGCGACGGATCCGGCGTTGAAGAAACAGGGAACTGACAGATGAGAAGGGATGCTCAGATGCGTAAGGTAGAATTGCTCATGCCGGCGGGGAGCCCGGAAGTGCTTAAGACAGCGGTTCGCTACGGAGCGGATGCGGTCTATCTTGGCGGGGAGGCTTATGGCCTTAGGGCCAAGGCCCATAATTTTTCCATGGAAGAAATGAAGGCAGGCATCAGCTATGCGCACAAACATGGTGTGAAGGTCTATGTGACTGCGAATATATTTGCCCATAATGACGATCTGGCCGGTGTGCGGACCTATTTTGAAGAATTAAAAGGAATGGGTATGGACGCGCTGATTGTTTCAGATCCGGGCGTGTTTGCGCTGGCGAAGGAGATCCTGCCGCGGACAGATATCCATATCAGTACTCAGGCCAACAGTACGAATTATGCAACGTACCGCTTCTGGCGCAGTCTGGGGGCGAAACGGGTGGTGGCTGCCAGAGAATTAAGTCTTGCGGAGATTGCCCGGATTCGTGCGGAGATTCCGGATGATATGGAGATCGAGTGTTTTGTTCATGGAGCTATGTGCATTTCCTATTCGGGTCGTTGTCTTTTAAGTAATTATTTCACGGGTCGGGATGCCAATCGGGGCGAATGTACCCATCCCTGTCGCTGGAACTATGCTGTGGTCGAGGAAACCAGACCGGGCGAGTATCTTCCGTTATATGAAAATGACAGAGGCACCTTTTTGTTTAATTCCAAAGACTTGTGTATGATCGGTCATATCCCGGAGCTTCTGGCTGCCGGTATCGATAGTTTTAAGATCGAAGGACGGATGAAGAACGCGCTTTATGCCGCGACGGTTGCCCGGGCTTATCGGAAGGCCATTGACGATTGTCTGGAAAGTGAGGAGAAGTATCGGACCGCTCGTTTATGGTATCTGGAGGAAATCCGTAAATGTACCCGCCGGGAGTTTTCAACAGGTTTTTATTTTGGCAAACCGGGTGCGGAGTCACAAATCTATGGTGTGAGTACCTATATTAAGGAATACGTCTATCTGGGCTGCGTGGAACAGGTGGACAGGCGGGGGTTGTGCCGTCTGGAACAGAAGAACAAATTCTCTGTGGGTGAAACCATTGAGATTATGAAGCCGGACGGGCGGAATCTGGAAGTGACTGTAGGCGGCATATTTGATGAAAACGGTTGTGCGCAGCCGAGCGCTCCGCATGCCCGGCAGATCGTTTATACGGATCTCGGAGGAATGGCGGAGAGTGGCGATATTCTGCGCAGATGCGATGTATAGATGACGGCCAAAAGAGAAGCAGGGCTCCGTTTTGGGCGCCATGCGGACAAGAGAGGAGGATGACGGCATGATTACATGGATTGCGGGGATTGGAGCGGCTCTTTGCGTGATATACTATATTGTGATTACGGTATATGCCGGGTTTTCCGTGTCATTTTCGTGGTTCTGGCTGCTTGCGGCGGGATTTCTGGCGTTTCTCGCCTGGGGAAGCCGATGCATGCGGCTGCATCCGAAGGAGGTGCCCCTGTGGGTGAGTGTGCCGGTCATTACTTTTGTGGCGGCATCGTTTGTAATTTTATGTGTGGCGGAGGCGTGTGTGTTTGTCGGCGCTGCGACTTCGGAGAAGCCGGGGCTGGATTATGTGATCGTTCTGGGGACGAAGATCCATGAACGGGGAATCAGCAATTCCCTGCGCAAGCGTCTGGACAAAGCGGTCCGTTACAGTCAGGAAAGCCCCGGAACCGTGTTTATCCTGTCTGGCGGACAAGGAGCGGATGAACCCATGCCGGAGGCCGAGGCCATGTATGAGTATCTGGTGCGTCGGGGACTTTCCCCAACACGTCTTTTGATGGAACCGGATTCCACCAGTACGCTTGAGAATATTGCCTTCAGTCAGCTGTTGATCAGGCGGCAGGAACAAGTCAAGCGGGAAATGGCCCGTACAGGTGACCGCAGCGTTGCGCCGGGACCGTATCTGCAGGTAGAGGAGAAACCCGTGCAGATCGGTATTCTGACCAGTAATTATCATGTGTTCCGTGCGAAAATGATCGCGAAAAAGCGCGGGATGGAAGAAATTTACGGGATTTCGGCAGCTTCGGATCCGGTACTGTTTGTACATCTGTGCGTGCGGGAGTGCGCGGCGATCCTGAAGGACCGTTTGATGGGAAATATGTGATCGGCCCGGTGAAACGGCGCCCGGACGGTGAAAATGTGTCCGGGCGAGCGGCGCGAATGGTTAATCGTCGCGCCCGGTGAAACGGCGCGAACAGAAAAAATATATAGAAAACAGAAAGCGAGGGAATGAACATGAACGATCTGAAGAATCTGAAGGCTTATCGGCTGCTTGCGCAGGACCATATTAAGGAGATTGACTCCGAAAGCTTCCTTCTGGAGCATAAAAAGAGCGGCGCGAAGCTGTTTCTTCTGTCCAACAACGACAATAACAAGACTTTCTCCATCGGTTTCCGGACGCCGCCCTCCAACAGCACCGGCGTGCCCCATATCATGGAGCACAGCGTTCTATGCGGCTCGGAGAAATTCCCGGTGAAGGATCCGTTTGTGGAGCTGGTGAAGGGGTCGCTGAATACGTTTCTGAATGCGATCACCTATCCGGACAAGACCGTTTATCCGGTGGCCAGCACCAACGACAAGGACTTCCAGAACCTGATGGACGTCTATATGGACGCGGTGCTGCATCCGAATATCTACCGGGAGGAGAAGATCTTCAAGCAGGAAGGCTGGCATTACGAGCTGGAAAGTGCGGACGCGCCGCTGCGCTATAACGGCGTCGTCTATAACGAAATGAAGGGCGCGTTCTCCTCGCCGGAGAGCGTGCTGGACCGCTGGACCCAGAACGCCCTGTTCCCGGACAGCTGCTACGGCTTTGAGTCCGGCGGCGACCCGGCCTGCATTCCGGACCTGACCTATCAGCAGTTCCTTCATTTCCACGAGACCTATTACCATCCGGCCAACAGCTACATCTACCTGTACGGCGATATGGACATGGAGGAGCGGCTGAACTGGCTGGATGAGGCGTATTTAAACAAATATGACCGCAATGACCCGCAGGCGAAGGTGGATTCGGAGATTCGCAGGCAGAAGCCGTTTGGCGAGCCGAAGCAGGCGGAGATCACGTACCCGATTACGGAGGACGAATCGGAGGAGAACGCCGCCTATCTTTCCGTCAGCACGGTGGTGGGCGACCGGCTGGATCCGGTGCTTTTCATGGCGTTCCAGATTCTGGAATATGCCCTGATCGACGCGCCCGGCGCGGCGCTTAAGCAGGCGCTTTTGGACGCGGGAATCGGCGGGGATATCCTGGGCGGTTTTGCCGACGGCATTTTGCAGCCGTATTTTACCGTGACCGCCAAGGACGCGGATGCGGCACAGAAAGAGGAGTTCCTGGCGGTAGTGAAGGGAACCCTCAGGAAGCTTGCCGATGAGGGCCTGAATAAGAAATGCCTGCTGGCGGGCATTAATTACTATGAGTTCCACAACCGCGAGGCGGATTTCGGATGGGTGCCGAAGGGCCTCATGTATGGCCTGCATGCGATGGACAGCTGGCTGTACGGTGAGGATCCGCTGATGTTTCTGCGGTATGAGGATATTTTTGAATTCCTGAAGAAGGCGGCGGACGAAGGGTATTTTGAACAGCTGATCCGCGACTGGCTCCTGGACAATCCGTTCGAGGTCACGGTCGTGGTGAAGCCGGAGAAGAATAAGACGGCCAGAGAGGATGCGAAGCTGGCGGAGAAGCTGGCCGCTTACAAGGCTTCCCTGTCTGAAGAGGAAGTCGAAAGACTGGTCGAACAGACGAAGGAGCTGAAAGCTTATCAGGATGTGCCGTCGCCGAAGGAAGACCTGGAGAAGATCCCGATGCTGCGCCGTGAGGACATCAGCCCGAAGGCGGAGGAGAATCACTGGAAGGAATCGGTACTTTGCGGCGTCACGACGGTGTACCATGAGCATTTTACTTCCGGTATCTGCTATGTGAAGGCGCTGTTCAACACGGACCGCGTTCCGATGGCGGACCTGCCCTATGTGGGTCTTCTGAAATTTTTGATGGGCTATGTGGACACGGAGCATTACAGTTATGCGGATCTGAGCAGCGAGATCTATCTGCAGACCGGCGGCATCGGCTTCAGCACGCATGCCTACGCAAATTTTAATCAGCCGGGCAGCTTTACCGGCGTCTTTACGGCCGATATGAAATCGCTGTATGAGAAACTTCCAGAGGGCTTTCGCCTTCTGGCGGAGATCCTGTCCGCCTCGAAGCTTACGGATGAGAAGCGGCTCGGCGAGGTGCTTAGGGAGGTGCGCTCCCGCTCAAGGATGAAGCTGGAAGGCTCCAGCCACCAGGCGGCGATCTCCCGGGCGATGTCCTATTTCTCCGCCGTGTCCCGATACAATGACATGACCGGCGGCATCGGTTTTTACCGTTTCCTGGAGGACACGGTGAAGGCGTTCGAGAAGGATCCGAAGGCGCTGATCGATAAGCTGAAAGCGGTGGCGGCCCGGCTGTTCACCACGGACAATATGCTGATCAGCGTTACCGCGGACGAGGTGGGCTTTCAGCTTTTGCCGGACGCACTTAAGACGCTTACGGACGCGCTTCCCGCGGGCAGCGGCGAGACGTATCCGTTCACATTTGAGAAGAAGAACTTAAATGAAGGCTTCAAGACCTCCTCGCAGGTGAACTATGTGGCCCGGTGCGGGAATTTCCGGACGAAGGGCTACGATTATACCGGCACGCTGCAGATCTTAAAGCCGATATTAAACTATGATTACCTGTGGATCAATCTGCGCGTCAAGGGCGGCGCCTACGGCTGCATGAGCGGCTTCGGCCGGTCCGGCGACGGATATTTCGCGTCCTACCGGGATCCGAACCTGAAGGAGACCAACGAGGTCTATGAAAATGTGGTCGGATATCTGGAGAATTTTGACGCGGACGAGCGTGACATGACCAAGTATGTGATCGGCACCATCAGCGAGATGGATACGCCGCTGTCGCCGTCTGCGAAGGGGGAACGCGGGCTTTCCGCCTATCTGTCCCATGTGACGAATGAGATGCTGGCCAAGGAGCGTGCCCAGATCCTCGCGGCCCGGCCGGAGGATATCCGCGCCCTGGCGCCGGTTCTCAAGGCGGTGCTGGATACGGGAAGCTTGTGCGTCATCGGCGGCGATGAGAAGGTGGAAGCGAATAAGGAACTGTTCGGCGAGGTGAAGGCGCTGTTCCGCGCGTGAGCGGGTGCGGCGCAAGGGAGTTTTGGCAGGTGGCGATAACGCCGCTTGGGGAATGACCGGTGCAGTACGGGAAACTTTGGCAGGCGGCGATGATGTTGCTTCTTCGGGAATGGCCGATGCGGCACGGGAAGCTTTGACGAATGATAATAATGTCGCTTCAGGAGTGCCAGGTACCGTTCATAAAACCGGCAGTACGACAGAATTAAGGAGAGCAGAGCACGTATATGAGCGATAATTACAGATCCGGCTTCGTGGCCCTGATCGGCCGTCCCAACGTGGGCAAGTCCACGCTGATGAACCACCTGAT
>CANREE010000089.1 GCA_947629545.1 uncultured Lachnospiraceae bacterium
CGGTTGGTGTATGAGGTCTGCGAGGCGGAAAAAACGGTCAAGATCATCAGCCTGTGGAGCCATTACGAACGATAGAACATTAAGATAAATACACTGCATTGTGTCCCTTCGGGGCCGTGCGATACGGCCGCACCCGTGAAGTCGGGTGCGGTTCTTGCTTTACCGTTTCAAAGGAAAAATGCAAAAGGTAGCGCCGTGGTGTATATTAGACATTCAAAATCGGTAGTGTAAATTAGTTTGTGTCTTTGGTAAAAAATGGCTCCTTTTTGGTAAGAATTATGGTATGTAAATTTTTATCGAAAAGGAGCATTTTCTATGGCACTTGCAAAGGAGCAAATCCGACAGATCATCTCTCAAAACGACATCTCCAGTGTCGCTGATGTCTATTCCCTTCTCAAGGAAAGCTTCAAGGACATCCTTCAGGAACTTATGGAAGCGGAAATGGATGCCACCCTCGGCTATGAAAAAAATCAAAAAGGGGATACTCAAACGGATAACAAAAGAAACGGGCACTCCACGAAAACACTTAAAAGCCAATACGGCGAATTCCAGCTGGATGTCCCCAGGGACCGCAACGGCGAGTTTGAACCCAAACTGGTTCCCAAATACCAGCGGGATGTTTCCGGCATTGAGGAAAAAGTTCTTTCCCTTTACGCAAGGGGAATGAGTACCCGCGACATCCATGACCAGCTGCAGGATCTCTATGGGATTGAATTGTCCGCGGAAATGGTCAGTAAGATCACAGACCGTATCCTCCCGGAGATCAAAGAATGGCAGTCCCGCCCCCTTAATCCGATCTACCCCTTTGTATTCATGGACTGTATCCATTATAAGGTCAGGGAAGATGGGCGGATCCTCAGCCGGGCTGCCTATATTGTCCTTGGGGTTACCCTGGACGGGTACAAGGACATCCTGAGTATTACAGTGGGGGCCAATGAAACCTCGAAGTTCTGGCTGGGGATGCTCAATGATCTGAAGAACCGCGGGGTTCAGGACGTGCTGTTCTTCTGTGTGGACGGACTTCCCGGCTTTAAGGAGGCGATCAGCGCGGTATATCCCCAGGCCCAGATCCAGAGATGTGTCATCCACATGCTGCGGAATTCATTTAAATATATCAACTATAATGATCTGAAGAAATTTTCCATGGATTTCAAGGCGGTATATAACGCGCCGAATGAGTCCGCGGCTCTGGCAGAGCTGGATGGGATCAAGGAGAAATGGGGAAGAAAATACCCTTATGCGATCAGCAACTGGGAGAATAACTGGGAAGATGTGAGTTCTTTTTTCCAGTTTTCGGATGACATCAGGCGGATCATGTATACGACGAACATCATAGAGGGAGTCAACCGGCAGTACCGGAAAGTGACCAAAACAAAAAGTGTATTTCCCAGCGACAGCGCGCTGGAGAAGATGCTGTATCTTGCGAGCGGGAATGTAGTAAAGAAATGGACCCAGAGATACCGGGGATGGGACCAGGTGCTGAACCAGCTGATCGTACTGTATGGGGAGAGACTGGAGAAATACCTGTAAACAGCGAACGGCCGGGAAACAAGGTTAGGATCTTGCTTCCCGGCCGCCCATAGAGTTATTCTTTTTCGGCATTAACAGTATTGCCAGAAATGCCCAGTCTTATTCTTAGAGGCCGGGTGTGGGCAGAGCCCACGAAAAGTAATGCTGGGAATGTCTGTTTCGTATACAAAAAAATGAGGAATCGATGTATAAAAACAAGTGTACTGGCAATACTATGGATAGAAGATGATTCGACATCCATAAACCGTCAGGATTCTACAATCCCAGTTACATATCCGATTCGTTCCAAAAGGGGTTAATCACTCCAAAGACACAGGATTTTTTACAGCCTCTCAAAATCTGTCACGCCCTCTTTGGATTTCCCTTAATCGGCGGCTTTAACTCTTCAAATACTATTCGACCTTTTCCTGTTTGATCTATTACAAAATCCCTACCAAACATTTCTATCAAATTGATAACCTGAGCTTCATAACCAACCTGATTGTGGTAGAAAATCTTTATCGTTTCAACATTCCGTTCTAGAAAGAAATCCTTCAAAACACCCTTATCCACTTTATTGAGTGAATGTCCCATTACAAATACCTGTGCTGGCCCATCCTCAAATGTCGAATGTTGTGGCCTTACCGGCCATTCTTTATAAAAATTACCTGTTCTTTTCTGAATACGTTGAAAGTACTTTTGGAAATAAACATAATCTATGCTATCCCTAAATGACTCGTCAGAAATTCCAAGTACCAGGTTTTCTTCCTTTGCCTCTCCATGAATAGGATGATGTTGCAGCAGGTTCGTCTTTCCGTATACCGTTGCATATGTATATGTATAATTAAAGTTCAGCAAATAAACACCGCCAAGTTTCTTTATTTGCTCAGAATAAACGCCACAATTTATTGCCGATACAAATTCCAGCAGATAATAATTGAGACATTTGTTAAGTATATCTAATTCATCTTTCATGGCCAAAAGTAACTTCTTCTTATGCAGATGAAGTTTTTCCGGATCTGCATCTTGGGGTACACGGAAAATGCCTTTTGCCAAGTTAGTATAATCTATTCCTGCCTTTTCAGCCTTATCGCTAAATGTGTATATTACAGTTCTCATCAGCGGTGGCATCTTCATCACAGGGACACTACTATCCACGGACGGAAGAAATTGGCTATAATATATCTCAACCTGTATTAATGCTCGTTCAATTTCTGCCTCGAAATCAATCCAGGTTTGTCCTGGAGGGGTTATCTTTTCAAAATAGATTAGCCATGCATTATCCTGAATATGTTCATCAAGATAAACAATATGCTCCTTTGAATACAAAGACGCATGCGCCGCAAAATCCTTAAGAGAATCGGATACCAGTTCATTCTGATCCCCAAGACGTACGTCTATTGTTTCTCCATTCTTATCAATAGACGAAATATCCTGTTTATCATATTCCTCTTTGAATTCCTTCCAATGCTTCGCAAAGAACAGGAAGTCTTTATACCCTGTAGGAAGCCCATGATAGAGATCGAATCCATTACCTATTATAAGAATCTTGTTCTGCATAAACACCTTTCTACTCTATCCCAAGTGACTTAAATACCGCATCTTCTGCGCTCAAATAGAAAACTACTTACCGAATCCAACGATGCCGTCTCAAGATCGACCACTGAAGTCTGCGGAAGCAGCACATTCCTTGCTCCGTAATCAGATGCCAACTGCCATATTATCCATTTTAATCATCGAGCCAAACTGATATTATAAACATTAAATTTACTGTTTCTCCTCAATATGGAGCATATTGAAAAGCCTTCTTAATATTATACTCCAAATTGTATCTCACTGCAGTCTGAATTTGCTATATCATCTTTCTCCGATTCTGCCCATTATAGAGAAACCTTCTTACCTCCATGATCAAATCACCGGGGTCATCATCTATTACCACATAATAAATCACATAATTATCCACATAAATACGATAATAGGCATACCTGCGTTCCCGGAGAGAATGATATGGCTCAAAAGATTCTGCCACTGGAAGCCGTTTTAGAATAGCTGCTTCCACCTTATCCAATAAATCACTCGCAGCTTTTGGGTTTTTTAATTCCTCCGCAATATAAGATATCTTTTCATTGAGATCCTCGTAAAAAAGCGGCAAATAACGTAATCTGTACTTTTCACCGTACATTCAGCTTCCTCCGCAAACTTCCAAAAACCTCCTCATGGTTCATCCGATCGCTGCTTCCCTCTGCCATTTTATCTGCCCTATCCAAAGCCAACTCTACTCCGTCTGTCAGTTTGGAATACTCCTCTAAACTAAGTACCACCATTGCTCCATATCCGTTTTTTGTCAAATAAACCGGTTCTCCTGCATTTACGATTTTTTCAATATCAGGAAATTTGTTTCTTAAATCCGAAACTGGTCTGATCTGCAACATTACCAACACTCCTTATCAAAATTTTATCTTAATTTTATCATCTCCTGTATTATACCAAACTATACCTGAAAAAGCAACTTCATTTCACAATGTGTCATATCAAAACTCTTTCCCAAATGGTGTAATATGGTCTAGTAAGCGCCTTTCCGATTCGTGGAACCATTGATTTTACTGGCTTTTCGGGACATTCTTAAGATGTTGCCGTGACACATCAAACGTAAATGGCAATACATCAAAAAAATTAATTGAAAAGCAGTTAAAAACCCGGGTTCCGATTATTTTCCCTGCCTTCTCAGCTATTTCAAATTGACCTATGAATTGACCTATCTTTGCTCATTTAGCCATCTTTTCCCGGATTTTCCAGGAAACCATCATCTCCTGACTTCCCCGCAGAAATCGTCGCCCAAACGGCCTTCACAGCCGAGAAATCCAGTATTTAAGCCATTTCCGGGCATAGAAAAACCCCGGAAGATCTCTCTTCCGGGGGCTCATTCACTGGGCTAGAAGGATTCGAACCTTCACAATGACGGAGTCAGAGTCCGTTGCCTTACCATTTGGCGATAGCCCATCATATAGCTGCCAGTGCGATACTTTCCGCAGCAACGAAGCATATTATACATCAGGAAGCACATTGCGTCAAGCAATTTTTTTAAAAATTTTCCTGCCGTCCCGAAAGTTCCCTGCGCAGCTTCTGAATGGCCCGGTGATAACGTGACAGCACCGTTGCCAGCGGAAGATGAAGAACAGCGGCGATCTCCCGATGCTTCAGAGACGCAATCACATGAAGATAGATCAGCCGTCTCTCCTGATCCGTCAGACAGGCTAACGCCTTAACAAGCGAGTCCCGCACTGCGAAGCGTTCGGCTTCCAAATCTTCCGAATATGGCTGCCAGGAGAGATCCTCCGTATCCAGACTTTCCAGACTGACCGACGGATGGAGGGACTGACTGCGCAGCAGCGCATAACTCCGATTACGGACAATGGTGAACAGCCAGGCCAGCGGCTTGCCGGAAGAAGCGTAGGTACCGCATTGCCTCCAGGCCGTCAGGAACGTATCCTGCATGGCCTCTTCCGCATCCTGGGGATTTTGGAGGATCGAGAGTGCATAGGCGTATACCATGCGGGCTGCCGCCTCATAAAGGCTCTGAAATGCTTCCCGGTCGCCCTGCTGCATACGATGCAGATATTCATCATAGATCTCCTGATCCTTCTGTGTAGGCAGTCTGTACATAAAAAACCTCCGGGCCTTATTCAGGCTCCGGAGATTCCGCACAGTAGGTATTCTCAACCGTCATGACACAATAACATCTGGGGTCGGCACCGCGCACCTGATCCGAAACCTTTTCTCTTATTGTGTCCCGCATCGCATCATTATAATCACGCGGAACCACCAGATCAAAAATCAGATTGACACGTTCCGTTCCATCCACCACACGGAAATCATGAAATGTAAGGCGCGAATCGATCCGCGCAAGAACCCCGGAAAGCATTTCACGATACCGGGTAGTCCGTTCGTCGCGGGTCTCCACCGGATCCATATGAATCACCAGAAAAATTCCGAGGCTGCGCGCACAATCCCTCTCGATACGATCAATAATTTCATGGCTTTCCCGTACATCGACTTCGCTGGCCACCTCCGCATGGATCGTTGCCATGCTGTGGCTCGGACCATAATTGTGGACGATCAGGTCATGCGTACCGATAATGCCGTCGTAGCTTTCCACGAAGTCCGTGATCTTTCGATAGATGCCGGCATCGATGGGTTCGCCGATCAACGGCGCAAGCGTATCGCGCGCAATGCCAAGACCTGCCAGCAGAACGGCCATGGACACCAGCAAACCAATATATCCGTCAATATTCACGCCAAAAAGACCAAAGATCAGAATAGAAACAACCGTGGCCGAGGTTGCCGCCACATCGCCCATCGCATCCGCAGCCGTAGCTGCCATGACCGAGGAACGGATGCGCCGTCCCAGCGTTCGGTTAAAGACTGCCAGCCAGCACTTGACAAGGATCGACAGGGCCAGAACCGCAACCGCCGTCCAGCTGAATACAAGTTCCTCCGGCCGCCGGATCTTGCCTGCAGAGGACTTAAACAGTTCCAACCCAACCTGAATGACAAAAATAGATACGACGAAAGCCGCGATGTATTCCATACGTCCATGGCCGAATGGATGGTCAGCGTCAGCCGGCTTCTCCGCCATGCGTACGCCGACAAAGCCGACAATGGAACCTGCCGCGTCGGACAGATTGTTAAATGCGTCCGCCATGATCGAAATGCTGCCCGACAAAAGTCCGACCGCAAGCTTCGCGGCAAACAGAAGAAGGTTGCAGCAGATCCCCACCACGCTCGCCATCACGCCGTAAGCGGTCCGAACGGAAGCGTCGTCCGTCTGCCCGTAATTCTTTACAAATGTTCTCACCAGAAAATCGGTCATTAGAAATCCCCCACCATTGATTCGAATCCGGCTGCCGCCGACCGCCGATACCGGCAGGCCGATCCCGTTCTCATCCAGCCGGCCTCTTTCGCCGTCCGCGCCGCGCGGCAAAAACGCAGAGCATCTTCCAGAAGATCACCATGCACAGCGTGCCGAAACAGACCCCCGCCACGTCCAGCCACACATCATCCACCTGTCCTGACCGTCCCTCCGTAAACAGCTGCATCGTCTCATCCAGAAACGGCAGAAACAGGCTTAAGAACGCCTCGGCCGTCACCCGAACCGCCCCTGTCAGCTTCCAGCTTCGCAGGCCGTTCCATAAAAGCACTCCCAGAAGCGCAAATTCCACAAAATGCGCCGTCTTGCGCACGATATGATCCGTAAGCCACGAACCATCAAGCCCCAGACGCGCAAGCGCAGCCTGCAGCAGTGCAAGCACAGCCCCGCTCTGCTGCGCCGACTCTACCGCCGGCGTCAGCGAATTATGATAGATGAAGCAAAGGTAGCAAAGGATCAGGCCTGTCCACAGATATTTCTCATTTTTCACACAAAAGCTGCCGAACCGGTTCATATCGTTCCTCTCCGCCATCCTCCCACGCACCGGCCTCAGCAGAAAGCTGGATGCAGTGTCCGGGATGCAATGTCTGTATTCTGTCAATTATAGTACAAAAGCAGGGCATGTACAAGATGCAAATGGCCGAAAATAACTGCTGTTTCGGGCTGATGTACGGAACGAACCGGGAGAAAACGCCTGAAGGAGAAATGGCAAAGCGTCTCCTCCGGCACTCCGCTCCCTCAGAATACCCGTCCCAGCACGATGCACCACCCCGGCAGAAACGCCATGGAAAGAATCGTGGTCAGCACCACGCACTGGGAAGCGAACACCTCGTCGCCGTGATACTTGGCGGCCAGAAGCGCTGTGGTGGAGCCGGCCGGCATAGCCGCCAGTACGACGGAAAGGCACGCCGCCGTGGAATCCACATGAAAGAGATAACAACCGGCCATCACCGCCAGCGGGATCGCCAGCAGCCGGATCACGGAGAAGATCACTGTGATCTTATTGACCATGTTCTTAAATCCGGCGTCGGCCAGGATCAGGCCGATCAGGATCATGGTCATCGCCGTGTTGCAGCTGCCCAGGCTCTTCACGCTACGGCTTACCACGCCCGGCAGCTGAATCTGGGTCAGCATCAGGAACATACCGATAAACACGGCGATGATGCAGGGGTGGGTAACGACCTTCTTAAACACTTCCTTCCTATCCGGCGATTCTGTAAAATACGATACGCCTGCCGACCACATGACGATCCGCTGGGGAATCAGGTAGATGGATGCGTACAGAAGCCCCAGGGAACCATACAGCCCCTCGGCGATGGGATTGCCCAGGAAGCCGGCGTTGGAGCAGACCGTGCCGTACTGCAGGATCATCCGCTGGCGTTTCGGCACTTTTCGATAGCAGGACGCGCTGATCATCGTACAGAACAGCTGCAGCACCAGCGAGATCAGAAGGATCTGCAGGCCGGCCATCAGAAGATCCTGATTAAACTCAATGCAAAACGCGTTGATGATATTGCAGGGCAGGATCACGTCGATCACCAGATCCGTCAGCATCCGCTTACCCTCAACGGTCAGGATATTTCTCTTCCGCAGGAAGAACCCGACTCCCATCAGAATAAACATCATAAACTGCAGTTCAAATAATCCTTCCAAATTCATGGGGGTACCCTCTTCCTCTTTTCATTCTCTTGTTTCCCTTTCCACACAGGAAAGTGTTATCTATTCTTTGATATGCAATGAAAACCTGCGCCGGCAGCCACAGATAAAGAAAGAGCCGGGGAATGACGTATTTAAGCCATTTCCAGCTCTTTTTGAAATGGAGCATATGGGATTCGAACCCACGACCTTTTGAATGCCATTCAAACGCGCTCCCAACTGCGCTAATGCCCCACGCACTGCCCCGCCGCGAGCTTTCACTGCCCCGGCGGAATTGGTACTTTAAGAGAATAACACAAAAAGTCTGTTTTGTACAGTGGAAATTTTATTTTTTTCAATATTTTCACTTCAGCCTTTTCGGCAGACGCTTCCGCTCTTTTCAAAAAAAGATTGAGTCCGGCCCGAAAACGTGTATAATAATGGATGGTAAATACATAGACAAGGAGCGTCACCCATGCATACGATCAACCGGAACAGCCCCTGCTGGTGCGGCAGCGGGCTCAAGTATAAGAAATGTCACTATGACTTCGACCAGAAGATTGCCTCGTTTCAGTACAGCGGCCATCTGGTTCCCGACCACGAGATGATAAAGACCCCGGCCCAGATCGCCGGCATCCGCGAATGCGCGAAGGTGAATATCGCGGTGCTGGATTATGTGGCGGCGCATATCAAAGCCGGCATCACGACGGAAGAGATCGACCGCTGGGTCGCCGCGGAAACTGCCAGATACGGTGCGGTTCCCGCGCCGTTGGGCTATGAGGGCTTCCCGAAAAGCGTCTGCACCTCCGTCAATGAGGTCGTCTGCCACGGCATCCCATCGGCCGGTCAGGTACTGAAGGACGGCGACATCATTAACGTGGACTGCACCTCGATCCTGAACGGCTATTACGCGGATTCCGCACGGATGTTTCTGATCGGTAATGTATCCGAGGAGAAAAAACGGCTCGTCGAGGTTGCACGGGAATGCATGTATAAAGGCCTGGAACAGGTAAAGCCCTGGGGATTCTTAGGCGATATGGCCCAGGCCGTGAATGACCACGCGAAGGCCAACGGCTACCAGGTGGTCCGCGATATCGGCGGCCACGGCGTGGGGATTGATTTTCATGAAGACCCATGGGTCAGCTATGTCTCTTCCAGAGGAGAGGATATGCTGATGGTTCCCGGCATGATGTTTACAATCGAACCGATGATCAACATGGGAACCTGGGAGGTCGTCATCGACGACGAGGACGGCTGGACCGTGACCACGGCAGACGAAAAGCCCTCCGCCCAGTGGGAAATACAGGTACTGGTAACGGAGGACGGCCACGAAGTCATCTCCTATTGAAATCTCTGATTCCGGCGCAGCCCTGCAAAGCAGGCTGCGCCCTTTTTTGTGTCTGGAAACCTGCTAAAACTGCCTTCGCAGCCATGAGCGCAAACAGCGCGGCCTGCACTGTGAACTATCCGCGGCTCTCAGTGCAGCGCCTTCTTCTTCCATCCGCCTTTCGCGTAGAAGAACGTAGTAATGACCGCGCCCAGCAGCCAGCTGATCAGCAGCGAAATCCACAGGCAGTGATAATCTCCCTGCGGCGCCTCCGCGGTTCTGGTCGCGAACGCGATGCCATAAGCCAGCGGCACACGGATTGCCACAGTCGTCACCAGGGAAATCCACATGGGCGTCACCGTGTCGCCGGCGCCGCGCATGACGCCCGACAGGCTCTGCGTCACCGCCATCGCGATATAACCGACAGCCAGGATGTTCATCATCCTGGCGCTTAAATCCACCAGCGCCTCTGTCTCCGTGAAAATCGCCATCAGGTTATGCCCAAAGAGCACAATGGCTCCCGTAACCACCGCTGAAGTACAGGCCGCGATCAGCGTTCCCTGGAACGCGCCCTTCTTCACGCGGTCGAAATCCCCCGCGCCCACATTCTGTCCGGAGTAGGTCGTCATCGCCGTGCCGAAGGAGAAATTCGGCATCATCGCGAAACCATCCACCCTCATGATAATAACATTTGCCGCAATGACCATTTCCCCGAAGCTGTTGGTCAGGGACTGAACCACGACCATGGCCAGGGAGAAGATCGCCTGCGTCGCGCCGGAAGGCAGACCCAGCTTCAGCACTGTCAGCATATTCCGGCTCGGCGTGAAATATTTCAGCTTGAAATCAAAGTATTCTGTCATCTTACGCAGCTTGAACACGCACAGGATCGCGGACACCATCTGGGCGATGACCGTCGCCAGGGCCACGCCCGCGACGCCCAGCTTGAAACCGGCCACAAACCAGATGTCCAGCACGATATTTAAGACCGTCGCGATCAGCAGATAGACCAGCGCCGATACCGAATCTCCCAGTCCGCGCAGGATACCGGTCAGGATATTATAGTAAGCAAGTCCCGCGATGCCCCACAGAAGAATCAGCAAATAGGACGTACACCAGTCGATAATGCTGGCCGGCGTGTCTAACATCTCCAGAATCGGCCGGATCGTCACCGAGCCGACCAGCATCAGCAGAATGCAGGCCGCGCCTGTCAGCACGAGCGAACTGCCGATGGTCCTGGACAGATTCTCCCGGTCCCGGGAGCCGTAATACTGGGACACCATGATGCTGGCGCCCATGGAAATACCCACAAACAGAACCAGCAGGAGATTGAAAATCGGGCTGGCGCTGCCGACGGCCGCCAGCGCATTGTCGCCCACGTAGCGCCCGACAACGATGCTGTCTACCGTATTATAAAGCTGCTGGGCGACGTTGCCGATCAGCATGGGGATCGTAAACAGCACGATCTTCTCCCACGGACGCCCTTCCGTCATGTCTACCTGTCCGAATAATCTCTTAATACCTGCTAACATGAATCCTCTTCCACCTTCTGAAATAGAAATAAAAATGCTGCTCCGCCGGAGCGAACCATATCACCTATCATATAGCTTTTATCCGGAATTGACAAGCAGAAAATGCGATTTTCCGCGGCCCTTTTTTCTCGGAAGATTCCCCTGCGCCATTCTGCAAAACCGCCGTCTACCAGTTGTTCACCGCGTGCTCCGCGAACGACACCACATTTTCCACATCCAGCTTCGTACCGTCGTCCAGCACCGCCGTCCCGGCGAACGTCCCGAACATCTGATGGGTACAGTTATCCACCCACAGAAGCTTGATCTGCGTCGTCCGGTCATACACCGGCGTAAGCGTCAGATCCAGACGCCCGTCCAGATCCGTCAGACGCCACGGATCCATATAGCTCTCTCCCAGATGAAATTCCACCTTCCCAAGTTTGTGGGACGTACCTTTATAGAAAATGATATTCTCGCTGGCGGTATCTGTGTTGCCGAAGCCGCAGCCTAAGTTAAAACCGAACATTTCCCCATCCAGATAACCGGCGCCGTTGCTCCAGTACCACTCATTGTGGAACGGCCACACGCCGCGTCCCCAGTCCAGAATTCCGAAAGAATCGCTCCTGTCGAACCGCCATTCATCGCAACCTGATTTGATGTAACCTTCCGCGATCATACAGTTGATTTTATGGTTATAATAGAAGGCATGTTCATATTCGTCAAACGGCAGGTTGATCACGATGGAATCCGGATTCTTCCGCGCCAGAAGGATGCGCGCCTCCAGATCCTTCCC
>CANREE010000090.1 GCA_947629545.1 uncultured Lachnospiraceae bacterium
CCGATTCCACCGGCAAGACCGTGGATTTCAAGAACACGATCATCATCATGACGTCCAACATCGGCTCCCAGTATCTGTTGGAGGGCATCGATGAAAACGGAAATATCCGCGCGGAGGCGGAGGAGATGGCCATGAGCGACCTGCGGGCGCATTTCCGGCCGGAGTTCTTGAACCGGCTGGATGAGATCATCCTGTTTAAGCCGCTGACCCGGGACAATATCGCCGGCATCATCACGCTTCTGATGGCGGATACCAACCGGCGGCTGGCGGATCGGGAGATTTCGGTGGAGCTGACCGATTCGGCGCGGGAGTTCGTGGTGGAGAGGGGATACGACCCGGTCTACGGCGCGCGGCCGCTGAAGCGGTATCTGCAGAAGAATGTGGAGACGCTGGCGGCGAAGATCATCCTGCAGGACCAGGTTCGGGCCGGGAACACCATCGTCATCGACACGGCGCCGGCGGGGGATAAGCTGATCGCGTTTGTGGAGTGATGAATCAAACCGCGGGGAAACAGACGCGGACGGCAATCGACAGCAATCGAAAACAAGTTCGAAAACAAATGATGGACGAATCTGTAAAAATATGCTATACTTCCCTTAACTGAACGATAAAAGGGAGTAGCTTGCACCGCCCGAAGGTGTGGTATGATCCGTCAGCCCGTAGATAATACCGGGTCATACCTGAAACAGATGATGTTTTGAAGCGAGACTTTTAGCGCAGAATATGTGCTGGAAGTCTCGCTTTTTCGCGGCGGCGCAGAAGAGATTCGCCGGGCGGGGCCGCAGGCACGCAAATTTCCAAGGAGGAATCCATATGTTAGTTACTGTAGCTTTATTCGTATTAGGACTGATCCTGATCTGCCTGGGCGGCGACCGTCTGGTAGACGCCGCTGTGGCAATCGCGAGGAAGATCGGTATTCCGCAGATCGTAGTCGGGGCCACGATCGTAAGCCTGGGTACCACGCTGCCGGAGATTCTGGTTTCCACCACGGCCGCTTTCGACGGTTCCGCGGCGATTGCCGCCGGCAACGCCTTCGGCTCGATCATCTGCAATACGGCCCTGATCGCAGGTCTGACCCAGACATTACGGCCGACGAAAAAAGTGGAGACAAAACCGCTTCTGTGGCGGGCGGCGATTTTCTTCGGCGTGATCATCGTACTGGAAATTGTGGGCTTCCTGCGGGGCGAATTCGGACGGTTGGTGGGCTTCCTTCTGCTGGCTATGTTCGTGGTGTACGCGGTGCTGAATATCGTCCGCGCCGGCGCCGAAGGCGGGGATGAGGAGGAAAATGAAGCTGCAGAAGACGGCTCTCTGCTGAAGCAGTTCATTATTCTGGCGGTGTGCGCCGCACTTTTGTATGTGGGAGCGAATCTGCTGGTTGATAATGGCATTCTGATCGCGGAAGCTATCGGCGTGCCGCAGCGTGTGATCGCGATTACATTTATCGCGCTGGGGACATCGCTTCCGGAACTGGTGACATCTATTGTCTCCATGATCAAGGGCTTCTCCAATGTGGGCTTCGGCAACATCCTGGGCGCCAATATCCTGAATATTCTGGCCGTGATCGGTATTCCGGCGGCGGTCGTGGGAATTCCGCTGGAGGCGTCCACATATCAGATGGATATCCCGCTGGCGATCCTTGTGATGGCGATCCTGATCGTGCCGATCCTCTTCCGCAAGAAAGCGTCGCGGCTGCAGGGCATCGTGCTTCTGGCGATCTATGCGGCGTATTGCGTGGTGTCGTTTATCTGAGAAGCCGGAAGGAGGATATCTCATGAATCAGCTGCCGAAGGATCCGGTAATTCTTTTAAGCTATGTAAATACCCAGCTGCGGGATTTCTATCCGTCGCTGGACGAGTTCTGTGAGGCGCGTGACGCGGACCGAAGCGTTGTGGAAGCGGCGCTCGCGCCTCTCGGATATACTTATGACACGGAGAAGAATCAGTTCGTGTGAGCGGCGTCAGTGTCGGCAGGTTATGTGTGTTTGTGTGTGAAGATAGTCTGCACATGACGCTGGCCTGCGTGTATGACGCTGAGAAAACCGGATCATGTGAGAACGGATGTTGAGAGATTATTTTATATAGAGTAATCGGGAGGGGGAGCTGAATGCAACAGGTATTTTCGGTCATAGCCATGGTGTGGGGCTGGTTGATGGATCATCTGTTATATATCAATCTGATCCTGTCGGTCGTGGTCGTCTTTTTTCAGCGCAGGGATCCGAAGGCTGTGTGGACGTGGCTCCTTGTGCTTTATTTTGTGCCGATCTTCGGTTTCCTGCTGTATCTGATGCTGTGCCAGGATTACCACAAGAGCAGAATGTTCCGTGTCAAGGAAGTGGAAGACCGGCTGGCGCATCCCGTGAAGGAGCAGGAGCGGCTGATTCAGGGCGCTATGGACCAGATTGCGAAATCGCCGTGGCGCGACTATGAGCCGCTGGTATTGTATAACCTGGAGACTTCCGGCGCGGTGCTGACATCGGATAATTCGGTGGAGATCTTTACGGACGGCGAGGCGAAATTCAGCGATCTGAAAGAAGAACTGAGGAAAGCGGAGAAATATATCCATATCCAATATTATATCATCAAAAATGACGAACTGTTTCAGTCTATCATTCCGATCCTTAAGGAACGGGCGGCCGCGGGCGTGGAAGTGCGTGTGCTCTACGACGGAATGGGCGGCCGCTTCATGCCGGCGCGGGTCTGGAAGGAACTGCGCTCCTGCGGGATCCGGACGGCGGAGTTCTTTCCGCCGATCCTGGGGCGGCTGCAGCTGCGCATGAATTACCGGAACCACCGAAAGATCGTCGTGATCGACGGAAAGGCCGGATATGTGGGCGGCTTCAATATCGGGCGCGAATACATTTCCAGGGATCCGAAGTTCGGCTACTGGAGAGATACGCACTTAAAGATCCGCGGCAGCGCGGTGTACAGCCTGCAGATTCGCTTCGCGCTGGACTGGAATTATGCGTCGAAGGAGAACCTGTTCCGGGACGGGAAATATTTCGGGATGGGAAATGAGGACGTCCGGGCGGCTCTGAACCATCCCGGCGTCATGATGCAGATCATCGCCAGCGGACCGGACGCCGGCAACCGGCAGATCCGCAATAATTACATCCAGCTGATCACTCGGGCGCGCCGCCATATCTATATCCAGACGCCGTATTTCATTCCGGACGACGCGGCGCTTTCGGCGCTGAAATTTGCGGCGGAGTCGGGCGTGGACGTGCGGCTGATGATTCCGTGTAAGCCGGACCATCCGTTCGTTTATTGGGCCACCTATTCCTACATGGGCGATCTGTTGGCTGCGGGCGCCAAATGCTACACCTATGAAAACGGCTTCCTTCACGCCAAAGGAGTTATGGTGGACGGCATGGTCAGCTGCGTCGGCACGGCCAATATGGATATTCGGAGCTTTGAGTTGAATTTTGAGGTAAACGCCACCATTTATGACGAAGGTGTGACGAAGCGGCTGGAGGACAAATTCCGGGAGGATCTGAAGCTGTGCCGGGAAGTGACCCGCGCGGACTACGCCCAGAGGAAACTGTGGATCCGGTTTAAGGAGCAGAGCTGCAGGCTGCTGTCGCCGCTGCTGTGAGGCTGCGATGGGGTGTGAGGGAGATTATGCTGTACAGAATACATTAAGCGGTAATCTGCATACGGCGGAATGATGCCTGCTGCATAAAACACAGCATAATCTGCGCATACTACCCCCATGAAGACGACAGCATACATTCGTGATACATGTAAGAATTTTATGAAATGCGGCGTGGCGGGCTGGTGTCTGGAGGTGATCTTCACCTCGGTGGATTCCATTATGCTTCACGACTGGAGACTCATGGGGCGGACGTCGCTTCTGATGTTCCCGATCTACGGCATGGGGGCCATGCTGGCGCCGATCGGGCGCGGCGTGGATCGGTGGCTTAAGGTGGAACCGGCGGGCAGACTCAGCAGGAAGGACCGCATCCTGCGCCATGGGATGCTCTATATGGTGCTGATCTTTGTCGTGGAGTATGCGACAGGGTTCTGGTTGCGGGGCCGGGGCATGTGCCCGTGGGATTATACCGGGAGGCATTCGAACATTAACGGGCTGATCCGGCTGGATTTCGCGCCGCTGTGGTTCGGGACAGGGCTGCTGTTTGAACTGATCACGAGTAAAGGACAGATGTGAGTGGATGTGAGTAAGATTCGGCAGAACGATGAATGGAAATATGCGGGATGATAATGCGGCGGCGACCGAAAGGGAGCCGCCGCACTGCATATGGAGGGAGCCGCTGCGTTGCGAAAACCTGCCGGGCAGGGAGCTGCATCGTATATGGAGGGAATCGCCGCACCGCGTAACTCGATTGGTCAAGTATGTGTATGCTGTGCGGGCCGCGGCCGGGTCCGTCAGGCAGATCCGACGCGGGCAAATTTGGGAAAATGGACTTGTTTTTTATTTAGTACATGAGTATAATGCAGGTATAATGTAGCGCAGAAAGGATATTCATTTCCCATGATCAAATTCATCATACTGGCGGCCAGCGTTATCCTTTTCCTGATATTCACTGTTCCGGTGCTCTGGGTGGAAGCGTGGATCGCGAAGAAACACCCGGAGAAGCGGGACGCCCAGAGTCTGGCCATCGTCCAGTTCATGTTCCGGTATCTGCTCCGGCTGTCCGGCGTACATATTACCGTAAAAGGCCTTGAGAATATCCCGAGGGATCGGGCGGTCCTCTATGTGGGAAACCATAGAAGCTATTTTGATATTCTGGTGGGTTATGTGACGGTGCCGACGCTGATGGGCTTCGTGGCGAAGAAAGAAATGCTGCGTTATCCGTCCCTGCGGACCTGGATGAAGAACGTCCATTGTCTTTTCTTGGATCGGGAGAATCTGCGGGAAGGCCTGAAGACGATCCTGCAGGGCATCGAGCAGGTCAAATCCGGTATCTCCGTATGGATCTTCCCGGAAGGGACGCGGAACCGGAATGAAGATATTCTGGAAATGCTGCCATTTAAGGAAGGCAGCCTTAAGATCGCGGAGAAATCCGGCTGTCCGGTGATCCCGGTGGCGATGACCGGCACCGCGGAGATCTTCGAGAATCATGTGCCGCGGATTAAATCGTCGAATGTGACGATCGAGTTCGGCGAGCCGTTTTTCATCGGCGATCTGCCGAAAGAAGAGAAGAAATTCGCCGGTCTCTACACGCAGAACCGGATCAGGGAGATGCTTAAGAAAGAACAGGAGATAAGGAAGGGCGCGTAAGTGGATCTGCAGGAAATTCGAGTGAAATTGGATGAAATCGACGCACAGCTGGTGCGGCTACTGGAAGAACGGCTGGCTCTGAGCGCGGAGGTGGCCGAATATAAGATCGGCGTGGGCAAGCCGGTGCTGGATAAGGCCCGGGAGGAGCAGAAGATCGCGGCGGTCCGGGGTCTGGCCCATACGGAGTACGCGAAGAATGCGGCGGCGGAGATGATGACCCAGCTGATGACCGTGGGCCGCAGGCTGCAGTACGGCATCATGCAGGAGCACGGTCAGTCCGGCGATATGGGATTTACGATGGTGGAAGGGCTTAAACGTGAAAATGTGCGCGTGGTCTATCAGGGCGTCGAGGGCGCTTACAGCCACGGCGCGGCCCTGCAGTATTTCGGGGACGACGCGGACGTCTGTCATGTGAAGACCTGGGACGAGGCCATGTGCGCCGTGGAGAGCGGCGACGCGGACTATGCGGTGATCCCCATCGAGAATTCGTCGGCGGGAACGGTCAGCGACAATTATGATCTGCTGATCGCCCATGACAATGTGATCGCGGCAGAGACCTTTCTGCCGGTGAGCCACGCGCTTCTGGGACTGCCGGGGGCGAAGCCGGAGGATATCCGGACGGTGTATTCCCATCCTCAGGCGCTGATGCAGTGCTCGCCGTATCTGAACGAGCATCATGAGTGGCGGCAGATCAGTGTGGAAAACACGGCGGTTGCCGCTCAGAAGGTGGTGGCCGACGGCGATAAGACGCAGGCTGCGGTGGCAAGCGAGGTGGCCGGGAAGCTTTACGGCCTGTCGATCCTGGCGCCGCAGATCAATTATAACAAAGAGAACACGACCCGCTTCCTGATCCTGGCGAGGGAGAAGGTTTACTGCCGCGGCGCGGGGAAAATCAGCCTCTGCTTTGAACTGCCCCATAAGAGCGGAAGTCTGTATAACATGCTGGGGAATTTCATTTTCAATGATGTGAACATGGTGATGATCGAGTCCCGGCCGATCCCGGAGCGGAACTGGGAGTATCGGTTCTTCGTGGATATTGAAGGGAATCTGAGCCAGCCAAATATCCAGAACGCGCTGCGGTCAATTAAAGAAGAGGCGGCGAATATGCGGATTTTGGGGAATTATTAAAAGGCGCGCAGATGTTTGAGAGAGACGCGACGCGGCTGACACGCTGTGTACTGTGCCGTAGGAACGTATGCAGCACTGCATGGTGCCCTGCATTCAGGGTGCGAAAGTTAAGTATTGATCTATGAAAGGTTCAGAACAGATGAAACCATTAGTATTATACAGAAATTTGAAATACCAGAAATTATTCGACGACATGGAGCGGCTGCTGGTGGGCGAGGCGGATGTGAATCCGGACGCCTACGAGTGCGCCAACCAGTTGATTGAGCTGGCGGCGGACTACGGATTCGAGGGGAATTTGTGGCACTGCTTTCTGGCTTTCTGTCTGGCGAACCACGAGAACGCCTTCAGCACGGCCTGCGAGATCCGCGGCGATGTGGGCGGGACGTTAAGCCATCTGGCACGGCAGGATTTCGCGGTGTTTAAAGAGCTGTTCGATCGGGATATCACGAAGCTGGACGAGATGCCGGGGATTGGTTCCCTGGCGGCGTCTGGTACGTCTGTGTTATCAGCGGGAGACGACACTCCCGATGGGGAGGCTGTACAGATCGGAACTTCCTGCCTCTGGCACGATCTGGCGGATTTCACGCCGGTGGGCGACGGCAGCCGGATCTTTAACCGGCGCGTCCGCGACCGGATCATCGAGCTGTCGGTGGCGCTGGGGAAAGCGGCGGATGTGGAGAGCTTCGCGGCGGCCGTGACCCAGTTCTATCACGAGTTCGGCGTGGGCAAATACGGCCTTAACAAGGCGTTCCGCATCGAGGAGAACGGCCACGACGCCCGGGTGATCCCGGTGGTCAACGTGGAACACGTCTATTTCGACGATCTGGTCGGGTATCAGATCCAGAAGCAGAAGCTGATCGAGAACACGGAGGCGTTCCTGGCCGGCCGGGCTGCCAACAATGTGCTTCTCTTCGGCGATGCTGGTACCGGTAAGTCTTCCTGCATCAAGGCAGTGCTGAACGAATACTACGACCGGGGACTGCGTATCATCGAAGTCTACAAGCATCAGTTCCACGCCCTGTCTTCTGTGCTGGAGCAGGTGCAGGACCGGAACTACAAATTCATCATTTACATGGACGATCTCTCCTTCGAGGAGAGCGAGCTGGAATATAAATACTTAAAGGCCATCATCGAGGGCGGTCTGGGACGCAAGCCCAACAATGTGCTGATCTACGCCACTTCGAACCGCCGTCATCTGATCCGCGAGAAATTCAGCGACAAGCGGGAGCTGGATGACGACCTGCATGTCAACGACACGGTGCAGGAGAAGCTTTCTCTGGTGGCCCGGTTCGGCGTCACGATCTATTTCGGGTCGCCGGACAAGAAGCAATTCCAGAACATCGTGAAAGTGCTGGCGGAACGGTACAAAGTGGCCATGCCGGAAGACGAGCTTCTGGCGGAAGCCAACAAGTGGGAGCTGCAGCACGGCGGCCTGTCCGGGCGTACGGCGGCGCAGTTTATCGCGTATTTGCTCGGGACACGGAATCTGAGCGAAGAAAGCTGAGAACATTCTGAAACTGGCGACTATTTTATCGGAATCCCGTAAATATGTTTCAAGGTTTTCCTGCAACAGGAGTGAATCAAAGGGGTTAAGGTTGGGCAGGAGCAGGCGTAAAAATAAAACCGCGGTCAGCGATATTCGTATCAAATAGAGAAGGGAGGAGCGTTATATGGCAAATCATTTGTTCGCGGCCATCGATGTAGGGTCCTTCGAACTGGAAATGGGCATCTACGAGATGTCGCCCAAAAACGGCATGCGGCAGATCGACCATCTGCGGCATGTGATCGCGCTGGGCCGGGAGACCTACCACACCGGTAAGATCAGCTACCGGCTGGTGGATGAGATGTGCCGGGTGCTGGCGGATTTCTCCAGAATCATGAAGGGCTATCAGGTGGAAGCCTACCGGGCCTGCGCCACCAGTGCCATGCGGGAGGCCATCAACAATAAAATTATTCTCGATCAGATCCAGGTGCGCACCGGGATTCAGGTACGCATCATCAACAATTCGGAACAGCGGTTCTTAAGCTACAAGGCCATTGCCATGAAAGCGGCGGAGTTCGAGAAGATTATCCAGAAAGGAACCGCCATCGCTGACGTGGGCTTCGGCAGTACCCAGCTGTCGCTGTTCGATAAGGAGAGTCTGGTGACGACCCAGAATATCGTCCCCGGCGTCCTGAAGATCCGTGACATCCTTTCTCAGATTCAGGTCAGCGGCAATATGGAGCAGTCTATCGTCGAAGAGATCATGGATCATGAACTGATCAAGTTCCGGAAGCTGTACCTGAAGGACCGGGATATCAAGAATCTGATCGGTATCGGCGATTCCATTATGATCCTGATGCGGTACGCGAGGGAACTGGCGAAACGTGAGTCGCCGGTGTCCGCAGCAGGCGGCGCCAGTTCTGAGAAAACAGAAGTATCTAAGGCATCCGGAAAGTCCGAGGCGGCTGATAAAACCTCCAACGACAAGACAGAAAAATCCGGTAAAACCGACTCGGCCGCACTGCAGAAATCCGCATCCGACCACACGAACCGCATCACCCGAGAGGAATTCAACCAGGTTTACGAGCAGCTGATGGGCATGTCCCCGTCCCGGATCCAGGAGGAGTTCGGCATCAATGAGAGCTATGTCGGCATTCTCGTGGCAAGCGCGATCATTTACATGCGCATCCTGCAGATGACCGGCGCGGAGATGGTGTGGACGCCTGGGATCCGCCTCTGTGACGGCATTGCCGCAGAGTACGCCCAGGAGAACCGGTGTCTCAAGTTCACCCACAGTTTTGACGACGACATCCTGGCGGCGGCCCGGAATATGGCCAAGCGTTACCGTTGCGGCAACAGCCATATCCAGAACGTGGAGGGTCTGGCGGCCCAGATGTTCGACGCGATGAAGAAGCACCACGGTCTGGCGGCACGCGACCAGCTGCTTTTGCGCATCTCCGCCGTGCTTTACGGCTGCGGCAAATACATTTCCATGCGTAATTTCGGTTACTGCTCCTACGAGATCATCATGGCGACGGAGATCATCGGCCTGTCTCATGAGGAGCGAGAGACGGTTGCGAAGGTAGTTCGCTATTACGCGGAGCCGTTCGAGTACGACAAGACTGAGATCCATTCCGCCAAGCTGACCGCCATGCTGCGGCTGGCTGTGGCGATGGACGCCAGTTATAAGCAGAAGCTGACCGGCTGCCGGATGGTGGTACGGGGCGACGAACTGGTGATTTCCACATCCTACGAGGGCGATTTGAGCCTGGAAAATATGATGATCCAGACCTGCGCGCCGTTCTTTGAGGAAATCTTCGGCATTACGCCGGTGCTGAAACAGAAAAGGAGGGTGTAGATCATGGCAGAGATCGACGCGAGATTCGTAAAACCAGAGAATTTTGTGAACCGGGAGCTGAGCTGGCTGGAATTCGATTACCGGATCCTGGAGGAAGCCAGGGATAAGACGCTGCCGCTGTTCGAGCGCCTGAAATTCTTAAGCATTACGGCCTCCAATCTGGACGAATTCTTCATGGTCCGCGTGGCCTCCCTTAAGGACATGGTCCACGCCGGCTACACGAAGCCGGATATGGCGGGCCTCAATCCGGAGGAACAGCTGGAAAAGATCGGTGAAAAGACCCATGAGCTGGTGGCCCTGCAGTATTCCACCTACAACCGGTCGCTGCTGCCGACGCTTAAGCAGAACGGCCTTCGGATCGTGAGCCGTCACGAGGATCTGAACGAGGCGGAGGGCGCCTGGGTGGACGAGTATTTCCGGGCAAATGTATACCCGGTGCTGACGCCGATGGCGGTGGATTCGTCCCGGCCGTTCCCGCTCATTTACAATAAATCGTTAAATATCGCTGCGCTGATCCACAAGCGGGACGGCGAAGAAGAAGGTACCGTGGATTTCGCCATGGTGCGCGTGCCCGCGGTGATCCCGAGGATCGTTGAGATTCCGGTCAGCGAGGAGCGGGTTGTGATCCTTCTGGAGGAGATCATCGAGAGGAACCTGTCGGCATTGTTTTCCAACTGCGATATCATTGCCGCCCATCCGTTCAGGATCATGCGCAACGCGGATCTGTCCGTGGATGAGGAGGGCGCGGAGGATCTGCTGGCGGAGATCGAAAAGCTCTTAAAGCGCCGCCAGTGGGGCGAGGCGATCCGTCTGGAGATCGAGGACAACGCGGATAAGAGGATCTTAAAGCGTCTGCGCAAGGAGCTTAAGATCCAGCCGGCGGATATTTACGAGGTCAACGGACCGCTGGATCTGACATTTCTCATGAAAATGTACGGGCTGGACGGCTTCGACCACCTGAAGGTGGAGCCCCACAAGCCCCAGCCGAACCCGGCGTTTCTCAATGACGACGACATTTTCACAAATATACGCAAGGGCGATATCCTGCTTCACCATCCGTATGAATCCTTCGAGCCGGTGGTGAAATTCATCCAGACCGCCGCCCGGGACCCGGAGGTGCTGGCCATCAAGCAGACGCTCTACCGGGTCAGCGGCAATTCGCCCATCGTGGCCGCTCTGGCGGAGGCCGCCGACAACGGCAAGCAGGTGTCGGTTCTGGTGGAGCTGAAGGCCCGCTTTGACGAGGAGAACAATATCAACTGGGCCCGTATGCTTGAGAAAGCCGGCTGCCATGTGATCTACGGCCTGGTGGGCTTAAAGACCCACTCCAAGATCACGCTGGTGGTGCGGCGGGAGGAGGA
>CANREE010000091.1 GCA_947629545.1 uncultured Lachnospiraceae bacterium
CCCTGCTTAACGGCCTCGACCAGCTTGTCGAGGTGCATATGGCCGGGAACGATCTCATTGTAGGAACTGACCACGCCAACCAAGGGGCGGGAAAGTTCTTCCTCGGTGAGGCCTAATGCCCGGTAAAGGGAGCGGGCGGGGGCTTGCTGGAGACCGGATTTTGCGTTGTCGCTTCTCATTTTTTACTCCTCCTTGTTTCTTCGTTATGTCAGGTGAAATAATTTCGCGGTAAATGTACGGATTGCTGGTGAACAGGAAATGCTGCGATGCGCGGATCGCGGAAGGTTCGCGGCAGCATTGGCAGTGTCGCAGTGGGTCCGCGGCAGCCCCATCGTCCGCCTGAGTTTCCGGTTTCGGATGGAAGTATTTCTAAGTTCACAGCAATTTGCTAAGAGCGTAAGAAAAACGGGTCCCGCGGGTTGGTTCATCCGATCGCTCAATGTCTTGGCTCCCCCATTTTTCTTACAACGCAAATCACTGTTCACTAAGAAATACTAACCATCCTGCAAAGTCAACCCAGGCGGACGATGGGGCTGCCGCTGCGTTGCTGGCGGAACTGCAAAAAAGCAGGGGCCAGGTATTTCAGATAAAGGCAGGATTTGCGTTTTTCGACGTATGAATAAATGGTTGAAAGCTTATGCGGTAATGCGTTCCGCGATCAAGTCGCCCATCTGGGTGGTTCCGACCTTCGTGCAAGCGTCGGAATAAATGTCTCCGGTGCGGTAGCCTTCGGTGAGAACCTGCTGGACGGCGGCCTCGATGGCGGCGGCTTCCCTGTCAAGATCAAAGGAATAGCGCAGCATCATCGCGGCGGACAGAATCGTGGCAATCGGATTGGCAATGCCCTTGCCGGCAATGTCGGGAGCGGAACCGTGGCTCGGTTCATATAAGCCGAATTTGGTTTCGTTCAGGCTGGCGGAAGACAGCATTCCGATGGAACCGGTGATCATGCTGGCTTCGTCGGAGAGAATGTCGCCGAACATATTTTCCGTCAGAATGACATCAAACTGTCCGGGGTTCATGACGAGCTGCATAGCGCAGTTATCTACCAGCACATGGGTCAGCTTAACTTCCGGATAGTCCTTCGCTACCTCCTCAACCACCTTTCTCCAGAGTCTGGAGGAATCCAGGACATTGGCCTTATCTACACTGGCGACGCTCTTGCGGCGCTTCATCGCGATGTCGAAGGCCTTGACGGCGATGCGTCGGATCTCATTTTCATTATAGGTCAGGGTATCCACGGCGGTCATGACGCCGTCCACTTCCTTCGTGTACCGCTCTCCGAAATAGAGACCGCCGGTCAGTTCACGCATGATAACCATGTTGAAGCCGTCGCCGATGATCTCCTTTTTTAACGGACAGGCATCGGAAAGTTCCTTATATAAATACGCAGGGCGGATATTCGCGAACAGGTTCAGGCCCTTGCGGATCGCCAGAAGCCCTGCCTCGGGCCTCAGGTTCGGGGCCACGTCGTACCACCGGGAATTACCTACATCGCCGCCGACGGCGCCCAGAAGCACCGCGTCGGCCGCCTTGGCGGTAGCCAGCGCCTCATCGGTCAGGGGCACTCCGTATTTGTCAATGGAACAGCCGCCCATCAGGATCTCTGTATAATTCATGGTGTGGCCGTAGACCTGCCCCACCCGGTCAAGTACCTTGCACGCCTCGCGGACGATCTCCGGGCCGATCCCGTCACCCGGGATCGTGACGATATTCAGATTCATGTCGTTGTCCTCTCTGTTCTGCAGACGGAAACCGTTCCGGCTTCCTGCGTGTATTCGCGTTATTCGCGGCACACCAAAGCGTCCGCCATCTGACCGCTGAAACGTGGAAAATACCGTCTCTCTGCCGTTTCCTATCATAATATCTTATTTATCCTTAGATTTCAATATCAGAAAGGCAAAAATTATAAACATATTTGGAATTCATTTCATAACTGCAAGTTATAGATAATACGATACAAAAAAAAGAGCGTCATCGACGCTCTTCCTGATATCCTGATACAATTCCCATCGTTTACTCCGGCTTCTCTACCTGCACAATCGCGCTCTTCTGCATCGGAATGCGGCAATTCTTGTTGCTGCCGAACTCTACGATCACCGTGTCATCGGTCATATCAATGACTACGCCATAAAAACCGCTACTGGTGAGAATATTATCACCCACGGCGACGCTGGCCAGAAGCGCGGCCATCCTCTTCTTCTCTTTCTGCTGCGGACGGATAGCGATAAAATACATCATACCAATCAGAAACGCCGCATAAATCAGCCAGAATCCCACTCCACCGGCTCCGCCGGATGCTGTCGCTGTCAACATATTAATTTCCTCCTTCACTCATTCCCGCCAGCTTGGCCGCTTTGTACTCGCTGTAGCGGTGGGCCTCGATGGCATTCCGAATCTCTTCCATCATTGTATTATAAAAATACAGATTATGCAATACACATAAACGCATTCCCAACATTTCTTTCGCTTTGAACAGGTGCCGGATGTAGGCCCGGCTGTAGGAACGGCAGGCCGGGCAGCCGCAGCCCTCCTCGATGGGGCGGTCATCCAGCTCGTACTGCTGGTTGTGCATATTCAGTTTCCCATGGTTCGTGTAGACGTGGCCGTGGCGCCCGTTGCGGGTCGGATAGACGCAGTCAAAGAAATCTACACCCCGCTCTACCGCCTCCAGGATATTGGCCGGCGTTCCCACGCCCATCAGGTAGGTAGGCTTCTCCAGAGGCAGATACGGTACCGTCTCGTCCAGGATCCGGTACATCTCCTCGTGGCTCTCGCCTACCGCCAGCCCGCCGATGGCATAGCCGTCCAGATCCAGCTCGGAAATGGCCTGCGCATGGGCGATACGGATGTCCTCGAAGGTCCCGCCCTGGTTAATGCCGAACAGAAGCTGTTCCTTATTCAGGGTATCCGGCAGGCTGTTAAGCCTTGCCATCTCGTCCTTGCAGCGCCTGAGCCACCGGGTCGTGCGGTCCACCGAGTTCTGCATATATTCTCTGGTCGCCGGATGGGGCGGACATTCGTCCAGAGCCATGGCGATGGTCGAGCCCAGATTCGACTGGATCTGCATGCTCTCCTCCGGCCCCATGAAGATCTTGCGCCCGTCGATGTGGGAGTTGAAATACACTCCCTCTTCCTTGATCCTGCGCATCCCCGCCAGGGAGAACACCTGGAATCCGCCGGAATCCGTCAGGATCGGCCGGTCCCAGTTCATGAACTTATGCAGGCCGCCGAACTGCCGGATCAGCTTGTCGCCGGTCCGTACATGGAGATGGTAGGTGTTGGACAGCTCCACCTGGGTGCCCAGCTGCCGCAGGTCGTCGGTAGACACAGCGCCCTTGATGGCCCCTACGGTCCCCACGTTCATGAACACCGGAGTCTGGATCGTGCCGTGGACGGTGGTTACCTCCGCCCGCTTGGCACGTCCGTCCTTCGTAATCAACTGATATCTCATAAATTATCTGCTTTCTGAATTCCGCTGCCTGCCATACCGCCGGATCTTCTCCAGCCGCAACGCGATAATTACTTCGCAGCTTTCTTCTCCGTCTTTTCCTTCGCGGCCTTCTCCGCCTTCATCGCCTTCGTCTTATTGGTCAGAACCAGCCACAGAGCGCCGGTGACGCATACGGACGAATACGTACCGCAGACGATGCCTGCCATCAGCGGAAGCGCGAACTCACGGATGGAGCTGACGCCCAGGATGAACAGCACGAACACCATGATGAACGTAGTCAGCGAGGTGTAGATGCTTCTGGTAAATGTCTGCGTGATACTTACATTCACCAGCTCCTCCAGGCTCTGCTTCGCCGTCTTCGTCTGCAGATGCTCACGGATCCGGTCGAAGATCACGATGGTCGCGTTGATGGAGTAACCGACGATGGTCAGCATGCAGGCGATAAATGTGGAGCCCACGGACCACCGCGCCACCGCGTAGAAGGTCAGCACTACCATAACGTCATGCACCAGGGCCGCCACCGCGCTGGTCGCGAAATTGATATCCTTAAACCGGAACCAGATGTAGAGAAGCATCAGGATCGTCGCGACAATCACGGCCACGATGGCGTCCTGCTTCATCTCATCGCTGATGGCGCCGGAAATATTCTCCGTGGTGATGGTCTCATTGTCCACGCCAAACTTCTCCACAAGGGCGTCCGCCATGGCCTGCCTCTGCTCTACCGTCAGAGTCTGCGTCCGGAAGATCACCTCCGTCGTTCCGGCAACCTTCTGCTGCTGCACGTCGGTCACGCCGGTCGCCTCGCGGATCACCGGGATCACCTGGCTGTCGATTTCCTCAAGACTCATATCCGTCGTAAACGGCACGTTCGTCGAAGTACCGCCCTTGAAGTCCATGCCCCAGTTGAGGGCGCCGCGCCCGGTCACCGCTCCGCCGGCCATGACGACCCAGCCCAGCAGGATCGCCGCGATGGAGATCGTAAAAAACACTTTCTTCTTCCCGACGAAATCGGTCGGCTCCTTGTCCTTCTTCACGCCGTACAGCTTCACATTCTGCAGGCCCAGATCATACAGGGCGTACAGCGCCGTCCTGGTCACGAACAGCGCCGTGAACATGGACAAAATGATACCGATGGCCAGCGTCGTCGCGAAGCCCTTCACCGTGCCGGAACCGCGCAAGAACAGCACCGCCGCCGCGATCAGCGTCGTCACATTGCCGTCCACGATCGCCGACAGCGCCTTGCTGAAACCGGTCTTAATCGCGGAACGCACCGTCTTGCCCACGCCGATCTCTTCCATGATACGCGTGAAAATGATGACGTTGGCGTCCACGGCCATACCGATGGAAAGGATGATACCGGCGATGCCGGGCAGCGTCAGCGTCACTTCAAACGCGGACAGCAGGATCATCTCCAGACCGGCGTACAGACCCAGGGCGATAACAGACGCCACGCCGGGCACCCGGTAGACCACGATCATGAAGATCGCGATGATGATAAAGCCGATCAGCGCCGCCATCAGGCTCGTGCGGATCGCGTCCTGGCCCAGTCTCGCGCCGACTACCTGAGACCGCAGCTCTTCCAGCTCCAGGGACAGGGAACCGATGCGGATCGTGGAAGCCAGGTTCTGCGCCGCCTCATAATTCTCCATGCCCTCGATATAGCACTCGCCGCCGGTGATCGCCGTCTGTACGGTCGGCGCGGAAACGATCTGATTATCGTAGATAATATAAATGGGTTCGCCGATATGAGCAGCCGTCGTATCCGCAAACGCCTTTGTCCCTTCCTCATTAAAGCCCAGACTGACGATATACTGATCCAATCCTGTCGTCTGGTTCTTCATGATACCCGCCTCGGCGCGTACCACCTGATCGCCGGTCAGGATCTCATTGCCGTCCGGATCCAGAAAACTTAAAGATCCTGGCTTACCAAGCTCTTCCAGAATCGTGTTGGCATCCGATACGCCGGGGATGTCGATGTTGATCCGGTTATTGCCCTCCTGATATACCTGAGCCTCAGTGCTGTAATTCTGCACCCTCTGCTGCAGCTTGTAAATGGTGTCGGACATATCCGTGTCAGACGGATTGTCGATGACGGTCCGGTAGGTGATGCTCACGCCGCCGGCCAGATCCAGGCCCAGCTTGATGTCGTCCGCCGTGTCATAGCCGAACCAGCCGAATACGGCCACGCAGGCCAGCACGACGATCAGGCACAACAGGCCTTTTCCTTTTCCACTTTTCATTGCTTTTATCTCCTTTGCTACAATAATGCACTTATTCTGTACCGGCTTTCACCGGTTCCCGGGCCGGCGGCTTCCTGCTGCCGCGCCCCGGCTCAGCTGTCTCACGCCGGCGCGCTTCGGTCGCCGCGCCTCCCGGTTTCGCGGTTCCGCACCGACGCGCACCGCGCCTCCGTCCGCCGCCTTCTACGCCTCGTCCTCCGCCAGCGCCGCCTTGATCATGATCGCGCATTCGATCCGCTTCTTCTGCATCTCGCAGCCGATCTCGTACGCGCCCGTAATCGAACCGTCGTAATTCCAGGCGTTGGCCGCGCAGCCGCCGCTGCAGTAGAACCGGGCGAAACAGTTCCGGCACTTGTCCTTGGCGTAGACGTTCACCAGCTTGAACTCATCCCGAAGCTCCGTATTCGTGATGCCCTCGTCCACATTTCCCAGAAGGAACTGCTCCTGGCCCACGAACTGATGGCAGGGATACAGATCCCCCCACGGCGTCACCGCCAGATACTCGGTTCCCGAACCGCACCCCGAAAGCCGCTTGGCCACGCAGGGTCCCTGATTCAGATCTATCATGAAATGGAAGAAGTTGAACCCGCGGCCCTCTTTCTTCCTCTTAATATACTCAACTGCCAGCCGGTCATACTCGGCCAGTATCTGCGGAAGGTCTTCCTTACGGATCGCGTAAGGCTCGTCCGGCGAAGCCACCACCGGTTCCACCGACATCTGCTTAAAGCCCAGATCCGCGAAATGCAGCACATCGCTGGCGAAATCCAGATTGTACCTGGTAAATGTCCCGCGCACGTAATAGTTCATCTGCCCGCGGCTCTCCGCGAACTTCTGAAACTTCGGGACAATGATGTCGTAGCTGCCCGCGCCCTTCCGAAACGGCCGCATTCGGTCGTTGACTTCCTTCCGTCCGTCCAGGCTCATGACCACATTGGACATCTCCCGGTTGCAGAACTCCATGATCTCGTCATTTAAAAGGACGCCGTTGGTGGTCAGCGTGAAACGGAACTGCTTGTCATGCTCCGCTTCCTGGGACCGGCCGTACTCCACCAGCCGCTTCACCACGTCCCAGTTCATCAGCGGCTCGCCGCCGAAGAAGTCCACCTCCAGGTGCTTCCGGTTCCCGGAATTCGCGATCAGGAAATCCAGCGCCTTCTTACCCACCTCAAAGCTCATCAACGCCCGCCGGCCGTGGTACTCGCCTTCCTCGGCGAAGCAGTACCGGCACGCCAGGTTGCAGTCGTGGGCGATATGCAGGCACAGCGCCTTTACAACCGTCTTTCGCTTCTTAAAATCGATCACATAATCGTGATAAATGTCCTGCGTGAACAGCTGCTCGGCTTCGATCAGCTCCTGAATATCGCTCATCGCGTCCGCAATATCCTGCGCGCTGTAGCCGTATTTCTCCGCCAGCTGCCGCTCAACGCGGCTCCAAAGCTCTGCGGGGATCTCCGGACTGTCTGCCGCCGGACTGTCTTCCGCCCGGATCGCTCCAGCACCCTGGCCAGCCTCAGGCTCCTGCCCGGCCGCGCACGCGGTCTCTGGCTCTAGCTCCGCCGCACACACGGTCTCTGGCTCCAGCTCCGCTGCGCACGCGGTCTTCGGCTCCAGCTCCGCCTCCATAAGCGCCACTGCGTCGTAGACCACATCATCCACCACATGGACTGCGCCGCTGTTCACATCCATGACAATGTTGTATCCGTTATTCTTGTATTGATGAATCACTCGAATATCTCTCCTCACACGGCCGCCGTCTGCCGCTCCGCAAAGAAGCCATCCATCAAAGGAACCGTTCCCCCAACGTATCTGCCTTCTCCACATACAGATATGATAACAAACGAAACGCCCCTACAATCGTAAGGACCGTAGGGGTTCCTCGCTCACACTGCCTATTCCGTCTAAAATTACCGATTTGCGTTCTCGCAACTCTGGTTCCCAACCGTGCAGGAAGTTTTGCACGCAGACTGGCAGGAAGTCTGGCATTCGCCGCATCCGCCCTTCTTCATGGACTCTTTCAGAGTATTGCCGCTTAATGTCTTAACCTTCTTCATGTTGTATCCTCCTTTTGAAGCATTCCTAGTATAACATAAGAATTTCATTGTTGCAAGGCAATAATTCTTTTTCTGCGCAGTTTTCTGCATAGCTTTTATCCTCCCCCGGCCTTTCCTCCCCAAACGGAAGCAAAACGCCATGCCCCCTTGTACTATTTCCGCATACACCAGAATATACTGAACCAACAACGGATCAAGGAGATCTTCCATGGAGAACTCCATCCCCAAAGTATTCCTCCGTTCCCTGCTCTTTTCCTACCTGCTGTCCGCCATCCTGCTGATCGCCGTCTCCTTCGGCCTCTATAAACTGCGTCTTCAGGAACAACAGGTCCGGCTGGCCGTGGACGCGGTATACATTCTCTCTTGTGTGCTGGCCGGTTTCGTTGCCGGCAAAGGTATGAAACACAGGCGTTTTTTTTGCGGTATCATCGCCGGTCTTCTGTATTTCGCCGTGCTGTTGGCTGTGTCCGCCCTGATAAATAAAGGCCTGTCCGTCAATCCGCAGGAAATGGCCGCTGCCGCAGTTTTCTGTGCCGGCGGCGGAATCATTGGAAGCGTACTCAGCTGAGCCGTCGGACAACGCATATGCCCGGAGAAATTTCCCTGCGTATCGGCGCCGAAGCTTCCTGCACCGGGATATCCTGGCCGGCTAACCAGCGACAGCCAGACGGCTGGAATTAATTTTGCGAAAAACTATTGACACAATCCGCCACGGCGGCAACAAACGGTGCGAACGATAACACTGCGGCGATTTCAGGCAGAAAAAACGCCGGAAGCGGTATCACCGCCTCCGGCGTTATCAATCTCACGCTCTTCTCCTTCACAACCGACAGTCAATTACTCAAATACCACACAACCTACCACAGTCTTCTTCAGGTCTTTTGCTGTCTCAATTTCAAGAGCCACGTCGCTGTATACCGAACGGCTGCACTGCTCTACCAGTACCACCCCGTCACAGCCCGGCAGCTGCCTCAGCAAGTTCCCATCACGCAGCACATTTCCTCCAATCGTCACCTTCACGCCAGCCATCCGGCTTTCCAGCCCGCCTGCAACTGCGGCGACCAGCTTCTCATCCGCCGTTCCGATCACCATAAGCGACTTCATATCGTCCGCATAATTGGCCGCGTTCGCCGCAATCAATCCATATTCCGCAGAAATATCCGCGCCATGCGCGCGCCCCTCCAGTTTCCGAAGCCATTCGTCCACGACAAACCGTTTCTTCTCCGACACAGGGAGCGTTCCCAGAATCTTCACACGATACCGATTCTTCAGTTCCTTCGCCGAATATACCTTATCGCTCATCAGGAAGCACACACAGACAACAAAGACTACCATAAACGCGCCCAGCACACCGCCCAGCACCGCGTACTTGATGCCGCTCTTCACAGCTGTCATCGCGGATGAAGACGGTGCCACAGGCTCCGCAAGCGCATCCAGCCCATCCCGCGTCTTGGTCAGACTGTCATTCAACGTAACCAGCCGGTCGCTCTGCGCCTTCTGGGTATTCTGAAGCTTCAGATCCACCAATGCACCGACACTGGAACTGACCTCGCTCACCGTATGGCTGCCAATGCTTGTCCGAATCTGACTCTGCGCATCTTTAACGCCGTCCAGCATCGCATCCATGATCGCCTTCACGCCGCTTTCCGTCCCATCCATCGCGCAGATCGTCAAAAGGTTCCCGGACACCGTAACAGAAACCAACTCCTCCAGATATCTCTCATCCAGCCCTACCTTCTCAGCCACTTCTTCCAGAAACTCCAGGTTCATAAGCGCAGTCTGATAAGCAGCCAGTATCGTGTCCGTATAGTTCAGATTCTGATATACCATATCCGGCATGATCTGATAATCCGTCTTGACAAATAAAACTGTCTGTGCAGACCACACATCATACGGACTCAAATTCATCAACCGCGACTCTTCCAGATACTTCTGCTGCTCCTCAATGCTCTTTACCAGATTATCAATCTCCCGCTCAGCGTTCGCCTGATTCTTCTCATACAGCTCCACAGCCGATTCATAATCCTTCTGCGCCTGCGCAAGTGCCGCCGCATCATTCTCTTCACGGTAAACACTCACTGCACGGTACCCGCCCAAAAGCACCGCCAATACCACAGCCACCGCCAGAATCGGACGCCATCTGTACAAGACGGCAAACATCAGGTCTTTCAGATCAATTTCCTGCTCATATGTATTATTCGGTTCCATCATGCATCTCCTTTGCTTACTCATTCAAAATTTCCATTGACCTTTATTCTACCATAGACTTGAATAATAGGCAAGAGACGGGGAGATGAAATTTTTGGACAAAATTGGGGGGTAGAACGTTAGATTTCAAAATAATAAACATGATATAGCAAAAACGAATAATACCGTCATCAAATACAAGAACTTCTGTTTTTTATATTAGTCTTTCTTCACAGTTGATTATCCTCTTTATATTTTCCAATCTACCAAGTAAAGTTCCTGTCTTCACTTAGTTTTTGGAGGCATAGAGGTCAATAATAAATGTTTTAAACGCTTACATAAACACTATCTATCCAAAAACAACTCGCCACGGCTCAAGCGCGCTCTCCAGTAATCTAACAAATCCCTCATCGTCTTCTCATAAGGGATCTCCGGCTCCCAACCGGTATGAGCCTTAAACTTCGAGCAGTCCGGCACCTGCAAATCTGCATCGATAGGACGGAGCCTTTCTGGATCAACCTCACATGTGATTTGTTCTTTCATCGGCGACATATCGATCAGTGTATGCAATGTATCCCCCACCGTGCAGGTATAGCCCCCACCGATATTATAGTATTCGCCCGCAATGGGATCCACCTTCACGAGCATATAGTAGGCCCTGACCGCATCTCGGACATCTGCGTATGTTCTCAGTGAATCCAGATTCCCCACATGTACCACCGGCGGGATCAGTCCCTTCTCTATCAT
>CANREE010000092.1 GCA_947629545.1 uncultured Lachnospiraceae bacterium
TCCGGCGACGTGCGGTTCCCGATGGTGGTGTCCATCGCGTCGATGATCATTTTCCGCATCGGCTTAAGCTATGTGATTGGCGTCGGAATGGGACTCGGCGCTATCGGCGTCTGGATCGCCATGGTGGTGGACTGGATTGCGCGGATGAGCTGCTTTATCGGGCGCTACATGAGCGGGAAGTGGAAGACGATGAAGGTATAATCTCGATACCCGCGCCGGTTCGCGCCGACCGGAGGGAGGGCAAACACCGAAGCGAACCGTGCGCATCCCCCCGGAGGACATGGTATAGCAATCAGGCGGAGAATCCGATGTGGAAGTTCTTGACAGTATCCGTCAACATATGCTAATATGCAAAAGGTGAATGTTTTCGGAAAATTAGCGGAAATCAGAGGATTTATCATATATGCGTGACAGTGGAGAATTAAAGGCATTGGTGCTTCAGACGGATTTCGGTCTGGCGGACGGCGCGGTGTGCGCGATGTACGGCGTGGCGCGTACGGTTTGTCCGGAGCTGCCGATCTTTGATCTGACGCATGAGATCGAGCCGTATCATATCTGGGAGGCGAGCTACCGGCTGATCCAGGCGGTTCCGTACTGGCCGGAGGGGACGGTCTTTGTGTCTGTCGTGGATCCCGGCGTCGGTTCAGCCCGAAGAAGCATCGTGGCCAGAACGGCCGGAGGCCACTATGTGGTGACGCCGGATAACGGCACGCTGACCCATGTGAAGCAGATATTCGGGATCGAGGAGGTCCGCACCATCGACGAGGCAGTGAACCGCAGGCCGCACACGGAGCGTTCCTATACTTTCTACGGGAGAGACGTCTATGTGTACAGCGGCGCCAGACTGGCGTCCGGAAAGATCACCTATGAGGAAGTGGGACCTTCGGTGCCGGTGGAGAGTATCGTGGATCTGCCGCTGCTTCTGCCTGTAAAGGAGGACGGCGGTATCACAGGTACCGTTGACGTTCTGGATGTGCGTTTCGGCAGTCTGTGGACCAACATCGACTGCGGGGATTTCGATGAACTGGGGATCGCTTACGGCGACCGCGCGGAGATCACCATAAGCCGCGACGGCAGAACCGTATACCAGAACCGCATCATTTACGGTCATTCCTTTGCGGATGTATTCATCGGCGAGCCGATTTTGTATGTCAATTCGTTAAACCGACTGGCGGTGGCGATCAATCAGGGGAGCTTCGCACGGGCCTATAATATCGGGACTGGGAACAACTGGCGGATCACGATCCGTAAGTAAAGCGGCTCGTTTTCCCAACAGGGAGGCAGAAAGCGATCGGCACTGCTTTTCCCAAAAACCGGCAGAAAGCCGGCGGCCGCCTATCTACAAGGGCGGCAAAAGCCTTCCTCAGAAGGCAGCCGAAAGCCGGCGCACGGGCTGCCGGCAGTTACAGTATTCTGCATGGGATTCCATGTGGGAGATAGATAACATTTTTATCTTACCCTGTAAAACAGGAGGAAATGGAGGTTAACTGTTATGTCAAACGAAAAAAAGAGTATCGGAAAACTGCTTCTTGGTAAATGGGATACCAAGACCATCGTAGGTACCGCGATCGGCGCGGCGCTGTTTGCAGTGCTGATGAACTTTGGCGGCATCCGCGTGTTCACCAACACCAACTTAAGCTCCGCGATGATCGTGGTGGCCGTAGTGGCCGGACTGTTCGGACCGCTTCCCGCGGCGCTGTCTGCCGGTCTTGGCAATGTGCTGGCGGATCTGATCGGCGGCTGGGGCTTCTGGTTTGACTGGTCCATCGGCAACTTCGTCATGGGCTTCTTTGTCGGTCTGCTTCCGCTTTATGGCGCAAGGATCGAGGACGGCATTTTTGAGGTGAAGCACATCATCGGCTATGTTATCTGCGTCGTTCTTGGCAACCTGATCGGTTTCGGCGTGGTAACCCCGATCATGACCTATCTGTTCTATTCACATGAACTGACCATTACCTGGGCGCAGGCGTTTACCGCTTTGGTATCCAACGCCATCGTGCTGATCGTGGTTGGTGTTCCGGTTCTGATCCTGCTTGCGAAGCGCAACGCCAAGAAGACGAACCTGAGTGCAGAGAATTAAGGACCTGACCTGTCCGTGAACAGGCAGAACCTGAGACACCTGGAAGGCAGGATAGAAGAATGAAAAAGCCGATTATTGTATTTCAAGACTATACCTTCCGCTACAAAACGCAGAAGGAACCGACATTAAAAAATATCAATCTGACCCTGTACGAGGGCGAGAAGGTTCTGATCTTAGGTCCTAGCGGGTGTGGAAAATCCACACTCGCTAACTGCATTAACGGCCTGATTCCCTTTTCCTATAAGGGAGAGATCAAGGGTTCTTTAACGGTTGCAGGGGTCGAGAACAAAGATTCGAGTATTTTTGAGATCAGCCGTCATGTGGGAACGGTGCAGCAGGATACGGACGCCCAGTTCGTCGGCCTTTCCGTGGGCGAGGATATCGCCTTTTCTCTTGAGAACCGGGCTATGCCAAGGCCGGAGATGCTGCCGAAGGTGGAGCGCACCGCGGCGATCGTGGGAATGGAGGATTTCCTGATGAATCCGCCCTTCCAGCTTTCCGGCGGGCAGAAACAGAAGGTCGCCCTGGCAGGCATTCTTCATGACGAGGAAGAGGTGCTCCTGTTTGACGAGCCGCTGGCGGCCCTTGATCCGGCCATGGGCATGACGGCCGTGGATCTGATCGACCGCATCCACAGGGATCAGGGGAAGACGATACTGATCATTGAACACCGCCTGGAAGACGTGCTTTACCGCCATGTGGACCGCATCATCCTGATGGCGGAGGGCAGCATTCTGCTGGATTCTACGCCGGACGAGCTTCTCCGCACCGGTCTTTTGAAGGAACACGGCATCCGGGAACCGTTATACATATCCGCCCTGAAGAATGCCGGCGTCCGCTTTGCGGAGAATGCCCATCTGGATAATATCGAGGAGCTGGATATTCCTGCCTACCGTCAGGCGATCCTGGACGAGATGAAGGCATCCAAACCGGTGGAAATCCCTGCGCGCGGGGAGCTTCTTCTGAAGGTGGATCATGTGGATTTCTCCTATGACAAGCGCAAGGTTCTGGACGACGTATCCTTTGAAGTCCACAGGGGCGAACGGATCGCCATTGTCGGCAAGAACGGCGCCGGAAAGTCCACGATGGCGAAGATGCTCTGCGGCATCATCCGGCCCCAGAAGGGCACGATCACGGTAAACGGGCAGGACTATACGGCCCTGACCATCCGGGAGATCGGCCGTCTGATCGGGTATGTGATGCAGAATCCGAACCAGATGCTGGTGAAGGATATGATTATGGATGAGGTGCGTCTGGCGCTGGAGCTGAACGAATTTGAGGAAGAGCAGATCCGGCAGCGGGCGGAGGAGACCATTAAGATGTGCGGGCTTTACGCCATGCGCAACTGGCCGGTGTCGGCACTGAGCTACGGCCAGAGAAAGCGCGTGACCATTGCCTCTATTCTGGCGCTGAAACCGGATATCATCATTCTGGACGAGCCGACCGCGGGACAGGATTATTACCATTATACGGAGATCATGAATTTCCTGGATAACCTGAATAAGGAGTATCAGGTGACGATCCTGTTCATCACGCATGATATGCATCTGGCCATCGAATATACGGACCGGGCGATCGTATTTGCGGACAGCAAATGCATCGCGGACGATTTCGTGTTCCGGGTGCTGTCCGACAGTGAGATCATTGAAAAGGCCAACTTAAAGCAGACATCCCTCGTTACGCTGGCAAAGCAGACAGGGGTGGATCCGGAAGCCTTTATTCGTCATTTTATAGAGAGAGAAAGGGAGGAGCGGGAAAATGGATCTAAGTAAGAGATTATTTATCAATATTATTCCCGGAAATACCTTCCTGGATAAGCTGACGGGAAAGACGAAGGTCAGAATGTTTCTGGCCCTGATCGTTCTGCTGATCGCCACCTGGGACATCCGTATCGTTGTTCCGGTGCTGGTGCTGGGGATCGTCGGGCTTGTCTCCATTAAGCCCAACTGGCGGCTGATCGCGGGGCTGATGGGCTTTGTGGCGCTGATGAACCTCTTCAACCTGTTTCTGATCTGGATTGTTTCGCCGGATTACGGAGATGAAATCGTGGGTGGTTCTACACTGCTGTTCCAGTTTACCGCCCGCTACAGCCTGTCGGCGGAGACGCTGTGGTTGTTTATGGTGCGTTTCGTGAAGTTCATTTCCTCGTTCCTGGTGTCGCTGGTGTTTATCCAGTCCATTACGCCCAGTGAGATGGCGGCCGGACTGTATGCCATCAAGGTGCCGTATAAGGTGGCGACGATGGTATCCATCGCGTTCCGCTATATTCCGGAGATATCCCGGGATTTCAGCGACATCAAGATCTCTATGCAGGCCCGGGGAATGGAACTGGATCCGAAGAAGACCACTCTCATCGAACGCCTGAAGCAGAATGTGGTCATTCTGGTGCCGCTCATCATTGTCTCCTTCGACCGGGTGAGCAATATCGCCAACGCTATGGATCTGCGCGGTTACGGCCGCGGCAAAACGCGGACCTATTATTCGGAGCATGAGGAGACGCCGAATGACCGTAAGATGAAGGTATTTTACATACTGGTTGCCCTCGCCGCGGTCGCGGTGATCGCAGGCAGGGTATTCTTCCCCGCGCAGCATGAGGTATGGGCTCCATGGATCTAGAATTAAAGGCTTATTTTGAAAAGCATATCGGGGGCTTACAGGCGCTTGTCCGGATTCCGTCCGTCTATGACGCGGAATCCGTGAGCGCTGATATGCCTTATGGAAAAGGGGTGGCTGCCGCGCTTAACTATATGCGGCAGCTGGCCCTTTCGGACGGTTTTGAGGTACTGGAGTACGGAGGGCACGCCATTGCCGTCCGGTTGGGGAGGCAGGAGGACGGACAGACAGCAGTGGTGAGCCACCCAGGTTCGCAGGAGGACGGACAAACAGTGGCGTGCCGTCCGGGGACGCAGGAAGATGGACAGACAGCAGAGGCGTGCCTTCCGAGACCGCAGGAAGATGGCCGGATCGACGTGGTTTCCCATCTGGACGTGGTGGAGCCGGGGACCGGCTGGAGCGGGGATCCGTTTAGCGGCCAGATCCGCGGCGGACGCCTTTACGGCCGGGGCACCCAGGATATGAAGACCTCCGCTTACCTGACGTATCTGGCTCTTAAGCGCCTGAAGGAAGAGAATTTTCCCGCCTGCAAAAGTCTCCGGCTCGTCTACGGCTGCGATGAAGAGCGGACGATGGACGACATGATCCATTACGTATCCCAGGCGGGGCTTCCGGCTTTCGCTTTTACGCCGGACGGCTGCTTCCCTATGGCGATCGGAGAGAAAGGAGCGCTGATGTGGCGTCTTTCCGGGCCTTATCAGGGGCCGATCCGCTCCATGGACTGCGGCGTGCAGTGCAATGTGATTCCGCCTGTGGCGAAAGCAGTGCTGGAAGGAAGCGCTGCGGACAGCCTGAAGGCCCGGATGCAGGAACTGGGGATCGACGGCAGCATCGAGGAAAAGGACGGAGAAGTTCTGGTTGAGGTCAGGGGGCGGGCGGCCCATGCGTCCAAACCGGAGGATGGCCATAGTGCTACTGTGGATCTGTTTGCCCTGCTTCGGGAAATGGATCCGCTGGCAGATAATCTGTACCGCTGCTTTGCGGATTTCTATGGACGGGCGTGGGCGGAAGTCCCGGAAGGCGCCGATACAGACTTTACCGTGAATCTGGGCGTTTTCCGCATTCGGGACGGCGTGTGTTACGGCGAAGTGGACGGAAGGTATCCGTTCGGCCTGCGTGCGCAGGAACTGACTGAAAGGCTTGCTGCGCGCTGCGCCCTGCAGGTTTCGCTGGATTATGACTCCGCGCCTACGATGAACGAAAAGGACGATCCGTATGTGGCGGCGATGCTTAGGGTTTACAGGGAGAAGACGGGGGATCTGTCGGAACCGGTGGTCTCCGGCGGCGTATCGTACAGCAAGATCTTCGGCCATTGCGTGGCCTTCGGCCCTGTGAGCGCCGATATGAAGAATCTCTGCCATCAGGCGGATGAAAGCATCGCGCTTACGGACTGCGAAAAGGCATTCGAAATCTATTATGAAACCATGAAACAGCTTGCGCTTCTGCAGCGGCAGACGGCGAAGACGAGGTAGAAGATGCTGCAGAAGATGCCGGAGAAAACGCCGGTGGAGACTCTGCAGAAGGCGTTGAGCGAGACGCGCAACGGCGCCGGAAAACAGGAGAATGATCAATGAAACCGTGTATCGTATGGCAGACGGATTTTGGTTTAAGCTGGGGGGCAGTGGCCTCTATGCGAGGAGTCTGCAAGCAGGTAGATCCGACATTGGAATGCGTGGATATTACCCATGAGATCGAACCGTACAATATTCTTGCGGCTTCGCGGGAGCTGATTTATGTGGAACCTTTCTGGCCGAAGGGAACGGTCTTTGTCTCTGTCGTGGACCCGGGCGTGGGAACGGACCGGAAGGCCAGCGTGGCCCTGCTTTCGGACGGCAATTATGTGGTGACACCGGATAACGGCACCCTGACCCATGTATTTTATGAAGTCGGCGTACGGCAGATCCGCGAGATCGATGAGACGGTCAACCGTTATCCCGGCACGGAGCAGATCGCGGTTTTCCACGGAAGGGATCTGTTCGCCTATACCGCGGCCAGACTGGCGGCCGGCGTGATCACCTTTGAGGAGGTGGGACCGGCTTATCCGGTGGAGGACATCGTTCTCTTTCAGCAGGAGCTGATCAGGGCCAAAGCGGAAAATGGAAAGGTCACGGGCTTTGTGAGCAGCGTCAGCGACCCCTTCGGAAGCATCGCGCTCAATGTGCTTTCCGTCGACTTTAAGAAGGCGGGCTTCGCCCACGGGGACCGGCTGCAGGTAAGGCTGGCGTACCGGGGAGAGGTGTATTTTGACGAAGAGGTGCTTTACGCGAAATCCTTCGGCTTTGTACCCGTAGGGGCGCCGATCCTCTTTGATTCCTCGACCAATTATGTGGAGCTTGGCATCAATCAGGGGAGTTTCCGGGAGACCTATCATGTGCGGGAAGGGCAGGAGTATACATTTTCCATCACCGCTTCGCGCAGCAGTTCCGACTGAGCCTTGAGGCGGCCGGAAAAAAGAATGCTTGTATTTCTCCATAAACAGGTATATAATGATTGCCGAATGTTGGAGAAAGAAGATGTAGCGGTATGTTTTTGCTGATTTTTGCTGTGTGGCTGATCTTAAACGGGAAGATTACGCTTGAGATATGCGTGACCGGCCTGATTCTGTCAGCCGCACTTTTTTTCTTTTTATGCCGGTTTATGGACTACAGCGTGCAGGCGGAAATTACCGTATTCCGGCTGTTTCCGATGATGGTCCGCTATCTCTGGGTATTAGTGCAGGAGATCGTGAAGGCCAATATCGTGGTTCTTGGCATTATCCTGTCGCCGGACACGGAGCCGGAGCCGGCGCTTGCGTATTTTGATACGGACTTAAAGAGCGATATGGCCAGGGCGGTGCTGGCGGATTCGATCACGCTGACGCCGGGGACCATTACGGTTTCCGTGGAAGGGAATACTTTCTGCGTCCACTGCCTGGACAAGGCGCTGGCCGAAGGGCTTGACGATTCGGTATTCGTCCGGCTTCTTCGGGAAATGGAAGCAAAGGGGGCGAAGCGCTGATGCTCGGACATGCATATGAAATGCTTCTGGCAGGCACGATGATTGTACTGGGTATCCTGATCATTGTCAGTATCATCCGCTCGGTGCTGGGGCCGGGGATCTCGGACCGGGTCATCGCGGTCAATATGATCGGCACGATCATTATCATGCTGATCGCTATCCTTTCCCTGTATCTGGACGAGAGCTATTTGGTGGATGTCTGTCTGATCTACGCGATGGTCAGCTTCCTGGGCGTGGTGGTGCTCTGCAAGGTCTATACCGGCGTGTATCTGCAACATAAGAATATGAAGGCGAACCTGGGCGCTGTGGAGGATAACCTGCGGCGGCAGGAGGATGGCAGTGCTTTCGGAGAGGCCGGAAGCGCAGCAGCGGCGAAGCTTTCGGCGGAAAATGCGGCTGGAGAGACTGAAATTGCAGCGAAGCAGCTGGATAAAGCGGCGAAGCAGCCGGAGAAAGCGGCAGAGCAACCGGAAAAAGCGGCAAGGCAGCCGGAAATAGCGGCGAAGCAGCCGAAGGAGGTGCGGTGATGGTCTGGGAATGGATCCGTTTCTTTGTTGTAGCCGGACTTCTGCTTGTAGGCATGTTTTTTGAGGTGCTGGCCGTGTTCGGCGTACAGAAATTTAAGAAGGCTTTGAACCGCATGCATGCGGCGGCCATGGGCGATACCCTGGGGGTTCTGTTTATCTTTCTGGGTCTGATGGTCATGCGTGGGTTTACGATGGATTCGCTGAAACTGTTTCTGGTGATCCTGTTCTTCTGGATGGCGTCGCCGGTTTCCGGCCATATGATCAGCCGTCTGGAGGCGATGACCAATCCGAACCTGGGGGAGATCAGCGTGATCCGCATGGGAGAGAAGAAGGAAGACGCCTCCGTTGGGTTGGAAGTGGGGGAGATGGTGGCATTAGGTAAGGAAAGCGCTGAATCTGCGGTATCGGAAACGGAATGCGCGCAGCCCATGGTATCGGGTAAGGGAAGCGCCGAATCCGAGGTGTCGGAAACGGAAAGCGCTGAACCCGTGGCATCGGAAAAAAGAAGCGCACAACCTGCGGCCCGGAAAGGAGGGTGCGAAGAATGAAAGTATTTGAGATCCTGCTTTTGGTATCCCTGATCGTGTGCGCCGTCTCCGTGGCGGTGATCCGGGATCTTCTGACCTCCATTATCATTTTCATGTCTTACAGTCTGATCATGTGCGTGATCTGGGTGCTTCTGCAGTCGCCGGATCTGGCCATTACGGAAGCGGCCGTGGGCGCCGGCGTTACGAGCATTTTGTTCTTCGTGACGCTGAAAAAGATCCGGGCAATCCGAAAGGAGGAAGACCGGGATGAGCAGGCGTAAGGATAATTATGAGAACAGCCGCTATTATCGGTTCAAGCGGTGGTTTGACGGAGATATGAATCTGCTGGAAGGCGTCACGGATGTGAAGCTCCCGGAGAGAAATGAGACCGGGGCGGACGCCGTAAGCAGTCAGCCGGCAGAAATGACTGCAGGTTCAGATGCTGCGGCTGGTCAGATCGGAGCAGGGGCTGGTTCGACCGGAGCAGGAACTTACCAAGCGGCCGGGACAGACAGAACCGGGGACATTTCTGCCCTGGAAGCGCGCCGCAGGGCGTCCGAGGAGACCTATGGGCCGGAGGTCTGGCCCCAGCGCGAGACGGTTGATTACGCCCAGTGGCGCAGGCATGCGCAGGAACTGCTGGACGCCCGCATCCATCCGGCCGGAACTGATGTGCCGCGTGGCTCGTCAGAAGGTTCGAAGGGTGACGGCATCGCATCCGGCGGCGCAGGTGACGCAGGCGGCGCCGGCAGTGGAAGACTAACGTCCGCTGCGGCGGCAGGCAGCACGGCCTCCCCGGAGCCGCTTGTCCGCGGTATGAAGATTTTCCAGCGCTTCTATATGGTTATGTCGGTGGTCCTGTGCGTGCTGATCATCAGCGTCTTTTTGTGGACGACGGTTCATCTGCCGCCTTTCGGGGGTGCGGACAACCCGGCCAATAACGAGGTCCCGACCCGTTATATCGAGAGCGGCGTGGCGGAGACGGGCGCGATTAATTTTGTTACCGGAATGATTCTGGATTACCGTGCCTTTGATACCTTCGGCGAGTCCTGCGTGCTGTTTATCGCGTCCTGCTGTGTGCTGGTGCTTCTGCGCATCGACGCGACGGACGGAAAGAGCCGCGCCAGGTCCCGGGGGCCGCAGGAGGACGACCGGCTGTTTGAGCCGAAGAATGATGTGATCCTGCAGCGGGCCGCGTTCATTCTGGTGCCGCTGATTCTGGTGTTCGGCGTTTATATTGTCCTGAACGGACATCTGTCGCCGGGAGGCGGATTCTCCGGCGGCGCGGTACTTGGGAGCGGCCTGATCCTCTATCTGAACGCCTTTGGGTTCGCGAAGACGGAGCGCTTCTTTACCGAGAAGGTGTACAAAAGGGTAACCCTGTGCGCGTTGACATTTTACTGTCTGGCGAAAAGCTATTCCTTCTTCACCGGGGCGAATCATCTGGAAAGCGGCATCCCGCTGGGAACGCCCGGCGCGATCTTGAGCAGCGGTCTGATCCTGCCGCTTAATATCTGCGTGGGCCTTGTCGTCATGTGTACAATGTACGCGTTCTACACGCTGTTCCGGAAGGGAGGGATGTAAGCCATGTCCCCGACACTGATGCTGAATCTGGAAGAGGAGGTGTCCATGGTCCTCTTCGGCGTGGGATTTACCATGCTTCTGCTTCA
>CANREE010000093.1 GCA_947629545.1 uncultured Lachnospiraceae bacterium
TAGGCTGGAGATCTCCTGCTCAGGCACTAAAAGATTACAGGGCTGCACAGTGTAACACATGATTGACAAACATACACTCACGAGCTGATGCATCTGATCCGTAAAGATACGCGACTGCCTCGACGGCGGAAGATTCAGACTGTCGGCCATAAGCACATTGGCCAGACTGTACAGATCCCGCGGATCCGCATCCTGATTTGCCATTCCGACTTCGTTCTGGACAGATTGAATATAAGCACCCGTCTCCTGAACGGTATTCGACAAACGGTCAAGCGCAGAAAGAAGCTGCTGATTCTCGCGCCCGGTACGGATTTCTCCGCTCAGCCTCTCCTTAATCCCTTCCTCTAGTCTCTGAAGCTTCGGGTCACGGTACGCTTCATTCGCTTTCTCCTGACGCGTTTTGCATTTAAAGGGGCCCCAGTTGAAGATTTTGCGATGGATCCAGCCGTAGCTCAGATCATCCTCGATATCAGGCTGACAATCCCGAAGATCCAGATTGACCGGATGCAACGTCACATCGTAGCCTCCGTCGCTCGTGAATTGCACCTGGGCACAGGAAATCCGGTTCGTTCCCTCCTGCATCGCCCGCGCAAGTATCAGACCGTAAAACTCCGCGACATTCGCATCCGTCCGCATATTCGCCGGAAGATGTCCGAGCGTATATTCTCTCAAAGACTGCCAGTTGATGAAGACCAGATCCTCCTTTCCCATCTTCTGGGTGGTTCCCCCGGCCCGCAGCACGCCACCTTCCGCCATCTCCTCAGGCACCATAATCGTAAAAATCCTGTTCAGCGTATCTTTGGCAAGATCACATTCGACCCTCGTAACTCTGATCAGCTCGTCATCCGTCATATCCCCAAGCCTCTTAAACGCCGGGGATACATGCAGGTTCACGCCGGCCTCGACAGACCTTCCGGCCATCCGTTCGGCATGCTTGTGCGCGAGCTGGTTGCTGATCTCTTCGCCCGCTGCCGCAATCGTATCCGACCCGGTATATTCCTCGCCGAAGAAACTCGACTCAAACGCGTTCGGCACAAACTGCGTTCTGGATCTCTCCGTATAATACGCATTCACCGCAATCTGCATCTGCTCTCCCATCGCTTCCGCCTGCCGCATCCGCAGGGTAAGCAGCTCTTCCTTCGCCGGATTACTCCGAACCCATTCCCGATAAAGATCCCCGTAAGCCATCATCAGGGTATTGGCGTGCTGGAACGCCTGATTGATCATGAAAAATTTCTCAACGTCCGTCTCCGACGTACCGTTCAGATTCTCGAGCCGTGTATCCGCAAGGAAATCAAAAAAGCGGCTGATCATACGCTGCTTTACCGCCGCGGCCCGGTCGAACGGCATGATACGCTCCGTTTCGGTATCCGCATCCTCTTCGACTCCGGCGAAGTCCCTGGCAACAGTTGTCAATGCGTCGGAAAATTCCGTCACCGCGCCTTCGCTGTCCATCATATGAAGCGAAGCCATCACATACAGGAGCTCCGGGTCGAGCTGAAGCAAAACCTCCGTCCCTTCCCAGAGCGGGTGAGCGGCGCCGCCGGCCGGCGGATTGTCCCTGATCTGCCTCCATCGGTTGCGGGTCTGTGTGGTATTATTCAGTCTGTCAAGATACTGCAAAAACATTCTGTCAACACTGTCATTCATGTTTACACGTGGCATACGGTTCTGCCTCCTTTTCTTTGCGTGGCCCCTTTTCCCGCCGGCGAAAGTCCGCAGGTATTCCTGTGGTATTTCTATAGTATTCCTGCGCACAGACTTCCCCGCCGGCATACGAACTGTGCTTTCAAAGAAATGATAACAGGCAAGGTACAACAAAAGTACAACATAATGCTTAAAAAGCTGCCCGCATGGAAAAGAAGCATGGCTTCAATGGCTCACCATCTGCGTCAAAACGACAAAAAGGGAGGGCATACGCCCTCCCCGCGAAAAACACCCTCTGCTTATTTCTTGTACATCGGTCCGTACGCCGCGCAGGCCCGGTAGTCCGCGCCCTCCGGATCCATGCCGAACGCGTTCCAGGACGCCGGACGGAAGATCTTCTCCACCGGCACATTGTGCATGGCCACCGGGATCCGCAGCATCGAGCACATTGTGATCAGATCCGCACCGATATGGCCGTAGCTGATCGCACCGTGGTTGGCGCCCCAATGGTTCATCACGTCGTAGGCTGTCGCGAACGGACTTCCCACTTTGCCGTCGCAGCGGGGCGTGAACCAGGTGCACGGCCAGGTGTAGTCGGTCCGCTTCCAGAGCACATCCGACACCTCGTCCGGCAGATTCACGGTCCAGCCTTCCGCGATCTGCAGCATCGGCCCGAGACCGCGGACCAGATTCAGGCGGATCATCGTCGCCGGCATGACGGCTCTTGTCAGGAAGCGGGAGGAATAGCCGCCCCCGCGGAAGTAGCCGTTGTCCGCCGGGTTCCAGGTGGTCGCGTTAAGGATCGCCTTCTGGTCCTCCTCCGTTACCTCCCACCACTGCTTCATGACGCCGTTTCCGTCCGCGTCCTTCGCTTCGCCACAGGCGTCCAGACAGGCCGCGCCGGAATTGATCAGATGGATCAGGCCGCCGTTCTCCTTCGCCGCGCCTTCCAGCTCATATCCGGTGGCGCGCTTCACCGCCTCAGGGCTCCAGTAAGTACGCACATCCGCAAAGATCTGCGCCCGGTTGGTCAGAAGCTTCATAAACATCATGCCGAGACCATTTAACACATCGTTCTCCGTCGCCAGGATGTAGGGCTCCCTCGCGCCGTCCCAGTCGAAGGAGGTATTCAGAAGCGCCTCCGCAAAGTCCGCGTTGGGATAGAAATCGGTCCACTGCCTCTGGCCCTGGAAGCCGGCCGCGATGGCGTTGTGGCCAATGGCCTCCTCGGAAAACTTCGGATCCAGCCTGTCGCAGCCGCACATCAGTTCCTTGATGATGACCATCATCTTCACCACAAACTCCCAGTCCTTCTCCTTCTGCTCCGGGCTCTTGCGGATGAATTCCGGGTTCTTGTCGAAGCCCTCTTTGCAGTTCTTCTTCGTCCAGGCCAGCGCCCTCTCATACTCGTCGTGGTCGTAGATTCCCTCGGTCATGCGCCGGATGATCTCCACCTCGTCCACAGACTCCACGCGCATTCCCAGATAGGACTCGATGAAATCGCTGTCAATGATGGAGCCGCCGATACCCATGCAGATCGAGCCAATCTGCAGATAGGACTTGCCGCGCATGGTAGCCACCGCCACCGCCGCGCGCCCGAACCGCAGGAGTTTCTCCTTCACATCCTCCGGGATCGAGGTGTCGTCTGCGTCGCAGACCTCGTGTCCGTAGATGCCGAAAGCCGGAAGCCCCTTCTGTGCGTGGGTCGCCAGCACCGACGCCAGATACACCGCGCCGGGACGCTCTGTGCCGTTGAAGCCCCAGACTGCCTTGATCGTGTTGCGGTCCATATCCATGGTCTCGGCGCCGTAGCACCAGCAGGGCGTCACGGTCAGCGTAATCGCCACGCCTGCCTTCTCAAACTCCGCCTGACAGGCTGCCGCCTCTCCCACGCGCCCGATGGTGGTGTCGGCGATGACCACCTTCACCGGCTCGCCGTTGCTGTAGCACAAATTCTCCTCAAATAACTTCGCGGCCGATCTGGCCATATTCATGGTCTGATCCTCCAGATCCCCGCGGACGTCCAGCGCCCCCCGCCGTCCGTCGATCGTCGGCCGGATCCCGATCACAGGATAATCGCCGACAAGTCTGCTTTTTGCCATACTGTATCTCCTCCTCGCTTGAAAATTGAATTTCTTTGCAGCGAAATGCTGTTATTATGATTGTATTGTAGCAAGGTTTTGTGGAAAAATCCAGATGGTATTTCCATTTTTCATGGACAATTTTTTATAATTTTGTTATGCTTAAAACAGATGTACGACTATTTGTGCAAATAGCTTCTTAAGCGGAAAGGGCATCCAAATATGAAAACCGTTGGAATCATCGCGGAATACAACCCATTCCACAACGGCCACGCCTATCAGATCCGCCGCGCGAAAGAACTGACCGGCGCGGACTACTGCGTCGTGGCCATGAGCGGCGATTTCGTGCAGCGTGGCGCGCCCGCGATTTTTGACAAATACAACCGCGCCCGCATGGCGCTCTCATCCGGAGCCGACCTGGTGCTTGAGATCCCGCCGATTTTCGCCACGGGAAGCGCCGAGGACTTTGCCGCCTGCGGTGCGGCGCTTCTGGACCGTCTGGGCGTTGTGGACGCGCTCTGCTTCGGGAGCGAGTGCGGAGAGATCGATCTGATGATGGAGATTGCGAATATCCTGTGCAAAGAACCGGAAATGTACCGGAAAGAGCTGGCCACCGAATTGAAAAACGGTCTGACATTCCCTCAGGCGCGGCAGAAGGCGCTGGAGACGTATCTGGCAGACAACGATCACGCGGCGTCCGAGGACTCCCTGCGCCCGGGGGACGGTCTCTCCGCCCTGCTCTCTTCCCCGAATAACATTCTCGGGATCGAATACTGCAAGGCTCTCCTTCGGCGGAAAAGCCGGATGGAAGCGGTGACAATCCTGCGGGAGGGAAGCGGCTATCACGATACGCATCTTCTTTCGTATCCGTCTGCGGCCGCCATCCGCAATATGCTGACCAATCATTCCCGACAGAACGACAGCGGCATCCGGCCTCATTTTACCGCGCTCTCCCAGAGCGTGCCCGCGCCGGTGCTGACTTTGATCCGCGACGCGTATCCGCTGACATCGGAAGATTTTTCCGCGGTTCTGGCCCAGCGGCTTCTGGCCCTGCAGCTTGCTGAACGTCCGCTGACCGACTTCTACGATGTGCCTGAGGACCTGGCCGCCCGCATCGGCAAGCGGACGCTGGAATTTGCCGGCTTCGCCGATCGCTGTGCCGCGCTGAAAACCAGACAGTACACCTATACCCGCGTCAGCCGGGCGCTGCTCCACATCTTGCTGGACATGACCGCGCAGGACGCCGAAATCCGCAAGGCGCACGATTATATTTCCTATGTGCGCGTTCTCGGATTCCGCAAGGAAGCGGAGCCGCTGCTTTCCGCTTTATCGAATCCGTCCATACACACACGTCAGGCCCCTGAGAGCCAAATGGTCCCCGGTTCAGAACCGGCTGCCGTCTTGCCGGCATCAGTCGGTCATGAGGCCTCTCCTTCGCTGAATTTCTCTGAAAAACCGCGTAAAAAAGCGGCCCCGCTGCCCCTGATCACAAGAACAGCCGACGCCGCTTCAATCTTAGATGATACTTCACTGGCGGAATTCCGCCGCGACCTTTACCGCTCCCATCTCTACCAGGCCGTCCTGGCGGCGAAAAGCGGCCGCAGGATCGCTAATGAATACACGACGGGGATGATCGTGGTGTAAGACCGCTCAGTGTCCTCCCAGATGCACCGGCAATACCGGCTTGTTCCTGCGCCTCGCATCGGTTCTTCCTTCCACATGGATTTCGCCGGCGGCCAGCAGGGCATATTTCGTCAGGGCCGGGCCTACAAGCTCATATACCAGAACCGAGAACAGGACAACACTGCGGATCGTCGCGCCGTCCTGCAGCTGCTGTGCAGTCAGCGCCATTCCCAGAGAGACGCCCGCCTGCGGAAGCAGCGTGATGCCCAGATATTTGGTGATCGAGTCGCTGCATTTCGTGAGGGCGCAGCTGCTGTACGCGCCGAAGATCTTGCCCGCGGAACGAAACACGATATACACGGCGCCGATGAGCAGCACCAGCGGGTTCGACAGGATCTTCAGATCCAGCTCCGCGCCGGAAATCACGAAAAACAGTACGAACAGCGGCGCCGTCCAGTCGTCGATGTGTTCCATCAGGCTCTCGGAGAAATCGCAGATATTGCAAAAAACGGTTCCCGCCATCATGCACACCAGAAGCAGGCTAAAGCCGATATGGACGCCGCCCACCTCAAATTCCAGCATCGATACCCCTACGGCAAACAGCACGCAGGAAATGGAAAGACAGAGCCGCTTGCTTCCGGAATGGAAATATTTCTCCATCACGTGCAGCACGATCCCGGCCAGGCTTCCAAGCGCCAGCGAAAGCACGATTTCCAGCACCGGCTCCACAAGGACGCTTATCAGGCTGATCACGCCGCTCTCTAAGGCGTTCGCGACCCCAAAGGACGCCGCGAACAGAACCAATCCCACCGCATCGTCGATAGCCACTACGAGAAGAAGCAGCTTGGTCATCGGGCCGTTGGCCTTGTACTGCCGCACCACCATCAGTGTCGCCGCCGGCGCCGTAGCCGCTGCGATGGCTCCCAGCGTGATCGCCGAAGAGACCGAGATCACCTGCGGGAAAATGAAATGCAGCGCCACCAGACTGATATCTACGATAGCCGTGGTAACTACCGCCTGCAAAATACCTACCGTGATCGCCTGCCGCCCCATATGTTTCAGCTGCTCCAGACGGAACTCATTTCCGATCGTAAACGCGATGAAGCCGAGGGCGACCTGCGAGATCAGATCCAACCCGGCCACCTCTTCCGGCGTTCGGAATACAACTCCCAGCCTTCCCAGACAGAACGGCCCCAGCAGAACGCCCATCACCAGATAGGCGGTGACCGCCGGGAGTTTCAGCACCTTCGCGAGCCGGGTCATTAAAAGACCGCCAAACATGGCGGCCGATAACTGCATCAAAACAAGCATATCCATGCACCTCCGTAACGGAAACGCCGCGAAAAACCGGCGGCCATTTCCTCCTCTATTCAGTCCGCATGTAATATAGTCCTGAATTGTGAACAAAATATGTCTTATATATAAACAAACTGTAAACATATATATATGTTTTCAGCCTGCCGGTTCGCATCTCGCTGCTGTGTTTTTCTGCTTACTGACGCAACCCACCAAAACGCCTATGACTCTCTTTTCTGCATACAGATGCAGTACAACAGACTCTCCGACGATTTCTTTTCTGTACAGCAACGTAATGCGATGCGAAAAGAACGGCAGCAGCGCTCTTTCTGTGCACAAAACAGCGGGCTTACCCGCCCGCCGTCTCGAAAAGATCATCCCTCGTTATATTCTTCAGCCACTTCCCGCTGAGATAATGCCGGATGACCACCGGCCATTTCACAAACTCGTCAGTACAGAGCAGGAAATACACCGCCAGCACCGGCAGCTTCAGCACGAACGCCGCCGTAAAGCCCAACGGCACCGCGTAGCACCACATGGTGATCGTGTCGCAGATCAGCCCGAACCGGCTGTCGCCGCCGGCCCGGAACACGCCCGCGATCAGCGTCGTGTTCACCGCCGCGCCCATCACATAATAGGTGTTGATCAGGAGCATGACCTTCAGATACCGGAGGGCCTGCTCCGACAGATCCGCGTACTTAAGCACCAGCGGCGTCGCGCACAGGATCAGGAAGCCGCCCAGCGCGCCGCTTATCACCGTCAGCTTCATAAGCCGGGATGCGTCCCGCCTGGCCCGCTCCATCTTATTCTCCCCGATTACATTGCCGAGAAGGATCCCACCTGCGCTGGCGAAGCCGAAGCACAGGACCGTTCCGAAATTCCGCGCCACATTGACGAAGGAATAGGCCGCCACCGCGTCGCTTCCCATATGCCCGAGGATCGCCGAATAGAGGGAGAACGCGACGCCCCACGCCGCGTCGTTGCCCAGCGCCGGGAGCGAGATCTTCACGAAATCCGTAAGAAGCGCCTTGTTGCGGATGAACAGATACCGCAAATCCAGCTTAACTTCCCTGCTCCTCGCCGAGACGATGACGCACCCGGCCAGCTCCACAAGCCTGGAAAGCACCGTGGCGATGGCGACGCCCACCGCCCCCAACTTCGGCGCGCCGAACAGCCCGAAGATAAACACTGCGTTCAGGATGATATTTAACGAAAATGCGATCGCGTTCAACACCGTACTGATCAGCACCTGCCCAATGCTTCGAAGCACCGCCAGATAGACCTCGGTGACGCCCCAGCACAGATAGCATACGCTCATGATCCGCAGATAGGACGCGCCGATGCGCACCAGCTCCGGATCCGCCGTAAACACGCGCATCATCATTTCCGGACATAGAAGAACCGCGGCCGCAAATATTCCGGACAGCGCCAGCGAGAATCGCAGGCCGATTCCCTCCACCGCCCGGATGGCGCGCAGATCGCCCTTTCCGTAATATTGGGCGCACAGGATCGTGGCCCCCGTTCCCAGACCGTAATAGATCATGAACAGGATGCTGGAATACTGGGCAGCCAGCGACACTGCCGAGATCGACGACTGGCCCACATAGTTGAGCATCACCACGTCCGCGGAGCTGACCGCGGCGCTTAAAAGATTCTGGACAACAATAGGAAGCACCAGCTTCGTGATCTGGCGGTAGAAGCGGGCGCTCTCCTCCTTATGTTCTGATGGAATCATATTGAAACCTCTGTTTTCCGTTCAGTCTTAATCTATCTCAAGCCTTTCCTTTCAATCCCATGCTTCTTAAAGAAAGCGCTCTCTGACCGCTCACTCCGCCCCCAGCAGTTTCAGAAGCGTCGGCTCCACGCCCAAGAACGCTGTAATAGCACGAATCTGCTCCTCATTATCCTTTCGTCTGCCGCCGCGAATGCACCGCAAAAGCAGATTCTTCGGCGTGTGCTCCATATCAATGAACTCCAGAATTTGTGTCCGATAGCCGTGATTTTCCAGGATCTCCGCCCGCAGCGCATCCGTGTACAGCGCCGCCATCCGCTCCTTCACGATCCCGTAATGGAAAATGGGCTTTAACAGATCATTTTCCATCTGCCCGTTCAGTTCATGCTGGCAGCACAGCACCGACAGGATCACTTTCGCGTTCCATCGAACAGCCTTCGCCAGGGCGTAGTCCGTGGCCGTATCGCAGGCGTGAAGCGTCACCACCATGTCCACCTGGTCCGCTCCGGTGTAATCCGCGATATCCCCGTGAAGAAATTCCAGCTTCTCATAACCGTACTGCCGGGCCAGCCGGCCGCAGTGTTCGATCACGTCCTCCTTCAGGTCCAGCCCGGTGATACGTACGTCCAGGCCCTGCAGCTCATGCAGATAGTAATACATGGCAAACGTCAGGTACGACTTGCCGCACCCAAAGTCGATGATCCGCACCTCCCGGTTCTTCGGAAGCTGCGGCAGAATGTCTTCGATGAATTCTAAAAAACGGTTGATCTGGCGGAATTTGTCGTAGCGGAAATTGACGATCTTGCCATCCGCTGTCATGACGCCCAGATCCTTAAGGAACGGCACCGGGCGGCCTTCTTCCAGGATATAGCGCTTGCGGCGGTTGTGGGTGAGGGTCCGCATCTTTGGAAGCAGTGAGTCAAAACCACCAATTGACTGCGAGCCTGTGATCACCAGTTCTGCCGCTGCATTCTGCTCTGTTTGCTGCCTCCTATCTGCTTTCCGATCAGTTTCTGCCGTCTCGGCTGTCTCCAAACCGACGTTTTCTCTCACAAACGCCTTCCGCTTCTTCACCTTCACCGTCTGCTTCCCGGCCTTGCTGACCAGCACCTGCATACTTCCGAGTTCCGACTGCAGTTCCAGCTGCTTATACTTCTGCATTGCTTCCTCAATATATGCCAGAGTCTCTTCTTTCCGCATATTTCGGTGAAACGCCTGCTTTCCCCGAAATTCTTCTGCCTGAAAAGCCAGACTTTCAGCTACCGCAGAACCTGCATCTCCAACATGTTTACCGGCAGGCAGATGCAGATACACAGGACGCACTTTAATCTTCTGCGCCTCCTCCTTATCCCGCGGATTGCTGATCACGATCTGACCAAGCTGTTCATTTAAGAAATCATCCAGCTGCTCCCGCAGCGATAACCCGTTCCCCGCCATGACCTTTCCCTGCCGTTTCCCACTCTGTTCTCCATTCAGTTTCCCGCTCAATTTTCCCGATCAGATCTCGTTTTTTCCGTTTCGCGTCCAGTTCACCGTTCAACTCTTTGTTCGGTTTCGCTTCCAGTTCTCAGTTCCGTTCTCCATTCGTTTTCTCACTCAGTTTTCCATTCAAAACTCTGCTCAGTTCTCCGCCCGTATCCATTTCTCCCGCAAAAGCTCCGGATGCCCCTCCAGATGCGCGTAATCATTAAACCGTTCCACCGTAAACCGCCCGCTCTCCGGATCATACCGAAGCTCCGTGATCCCGGTGTTCTCCAGATTCTTCCCGATCTGCCTCCATCTGGCCAGATCCACACCCAGCAGATATACCACCAGACTGCGGATCACACCGCCGTGAGTCACCACCGCCACATCATGATGCGGCCGCCGGGCAATCTCAAGAAGCGCCGGATAGGCCCGCTTCACCACATCACCGGCGCACTCGCCGTTCGGATAAGGCAGATCCCGCTCCATCTTCGCCTGTTCCCGCTTAAAATCCGCGAACCGCTC
>CANREE010000094.1 GCA_947629545.1 uncultured Lachnospiraceae bacterium
TAATCACAGACCTTCTCGGCAAGAATATCTTTGGTGACATTCTCGTGGTCTATGATGGAGAATGATATGTATTCTCCAAGCAACAACTGTTTGAGCTCTTCAAACACTGGCTCGCTCAAATTACAAATTGTATCTTCAATAAAATCTTTATATGTCATTGCACGCCTCCATTACTGAATCTCCCAGTTGTCCTCAATAATAAGTAGATCATCTTTTACGCCCCACACACTCAGGAAAAAAATGCCAAAATGCAATTGTAAAATGGTCAACATGATCACCTTTCAATATTAAAACACCATCAATGCGATGATCATGAAAACACAAATAACGAACACCCATGACATCCTGTTTTCATTTTGTTCTTTCTTATCGAAAATCAAAATGGCCATACACAGTATATCATACTGATAAATAAACTACAATGTTGACTATATTCAATTAGCGCTACTTAAAAAAGACTGCATCACTTAAAGGCAAAATGGGCAGCCACACCCAGATCAATTCCCGAACATGGCTGTTCCCTTTGCAGTATCAGCTGCCATATGTTAGTATTGTTTTGTTACTATCTTATTGGAAACTACCCAGACTCGCCTCATCCTTCCAGATATTCCGAAAATGAATCGGCGGCCTTACTAAATGGAGATTCCGGCGTTGTCTCACAAACAGTTCCTTTCGAAGTCTGGAATATTACTATTGGATTCAATTTCATAATAATATCGGACATAATTATACTTCTCCTTCTGCCAGCATTTTAGCTATTGTTTTCCAAAAATGACTTATAACACTGCCAAATTCTGTTCTGCTTAATTCTGAAACAGCCTTAAAACCATGCAATACAGCGTTATCATGCTCGGCAGCGGTAAGAACAGCTAATGTAGGATCCGTCTCCTGCCCGATATAATACAATTCATATTTGAAAGCATTTCCCGCATCGTCAATTCCGATCGGAGACAGCCCCTTCGTCATTCTCTCCAGGTTATTCCGTCCCATTTCATCAACTATATTATACATGTCTATATCATCTCGCACCAACGCTATTTTTCCATTTACCATCTCCGCATACAGGTTTGCATTCTGAAATACCTCAAATTCCTCCATAGAGCGAAACTGACTTATCACCTCCGATGGAAAATGTGTCTTCATCTGTATCGCAGCCGCCTCCTGAGTCGGGAGATTTAATGGAACAATATTCAGGACATTATTTATCACTTTCGAATATTTTTCGCCACCAGCGTCCGAGATAACGCCGGCGATAGCGCTCCACTTATACTCGTTGCTCGCGGCAAGCGCTGCCGACTTTACCTGACTCATGTCCCCGGTCTCGATACCTGTAACGACTCCGGCCAATACTTCGCCGAGCGCGCCTGAGGAAACTGAGGTACGAACGGTACGAACCATCATGCTCGCTGCTTCCTTCGCCACAGCCAAAATAAAACTGACTACCGAAGTCCCTGCGCCTTTCTTCACAGCAGATACCGTAGCGCCTACAAGAATCACTCCGGTTCCCATTGCAACATTTTTTATGATCTGTTCGTAACTATCATCATATTCCTCGAAGGGCCGGACCACCGTTTTCCCGTCATCGCCCAGTGTAAACACATATCTCGTTCCCTGAAACAGCGCATCGATTTCCTCCAGCGTATATCCGAAATAGACATTTGGTCTTGAATTATACGCAAGTTCGTCAATATACTCCTGCGAAATGTAAACCGCGCTGACATTCTCAACATAGTACTGGTCGCTGTTCAATGATGAAACCAGCTCGGTATACAATGCATCTTCCACATACTCCCGCAGTTCAGCGTCACTTAAGGACGTAAATTCCGGCTCATATACATATTCCGAGTCGTCGGCCGGCTCATCGTCGCCCACTACTACATGAATCATTCCGTCATCAGATGCTTCCGCCGTGTCATTTACAGTGCTTTCTGTGTTTGCAGTTTCTTCCACAGATTCAGCGCTCGAAACAGGTTCTGTCTGTATGTTAGAGGCGCATCCGTTCAGGACAAGCACACACGTCAGTAATATGGCAATCAGCTTTTTCATTCTGTGCCTCCTTTGCCGCTTTCAGGACCCTCTAAAGACGCTTCCGTATTCATCTTTGAAGACTGTCCCTTTTTCCTTGATTTTCTGCTTATAACGAATACGGCGAATATAAACACAAACGCTACAGCTGCAGCAGCTGCTGCGGCTGCAAAGAGCTTCTGATTACCGGCAGCCGCCGGTTCACCGTTTGTTCCAATATCCGCAACCACTTCTTCATCTGCCACTGTATCAGCAGCGCCTTCCGTTCCCGCATCACTGGCAGCCGCTTCAGTTAAATTCTGCTTTGTTTCAGCGACCTTTTCCTGTTTTTCTTCCGTTATCGTCGTTTCAACTACCGGAACAGTCTCTGTCTCCTCGATAGGCGGATCGATCAATCTTCCGTCATTGCCAATCGTATATCCTTCCGCTAATCTGTCTTCCAGTTCCTTTACGGAAAGATGCGTGGCAGACATGGCTCTTAAAAACATGTCCGAGCCTACATATATTGTTTTTGTAGTTTCTTCGCCTGTATAAAGATTATGTACATGAAATCTATAAATTCCTTCATCTTTATACTGATCGCCGTCTTTTGCGGGACGGTTAAATCTGACGTCCTCCGTTCTGCCGTTTGTTCCGTTTACCAAAACAGTTCTTGACACATCGATCGTCAAATATCTGGATTTAGCCATATCAAGCTTAAATCCGTTCTCGGTAATCGCATTGTCTGCCAGCTCTGCGCCGCTGTTAATGTCAAAAGGATAAACCATGCAGTTACCGTTTCTGATTGAAAAGGTGAAAAACACCCTGTAATCTGTATAAGAATCAATTCCGGATGTATCGGCTATTTCATAATCGAGCGCTACTTCATAATCGCCCTCCTCAAATAGCTCAACCTTTGTATCTGCACCAGTCCTCGCGTTGGCGGCAAGATAGTCCGTATAGATCACCGGGTCGTGCTTGACGCCTTCAAAATCCGTGTATCTGATAATGAGCGTGCCATGGCGCATATTTGTCTTGTCGGTCTGGAAATACTGGTCATAGCCATTCTTATCTTCGTTAATCCTTAAATTGCTCTTTCCATTAAGATTATTGATATCCTGTTTGAGGTTGAACCACAGCGTTACCCTGTCTCCTACATTTTTAAGAAATATCGGCGTCCCCGATATATTATCCTTTACCTCTCTCGTATAACCATTCACAAAGAAAGTCCCTATCGTCCAGCCGTAGTGCGGGTCCTTATTCTTCAATGCATTATTTTCGGAAAAGCCCGTATCCTTTCCGGCATTAACCACTTCTCCTAACTCTTTTCTCGGCGTGGCCGATGCAGAAACTCCATTTGATATATTTTCCGAACTATTTATCAGATAAAACTGATAAACCTCTGCGCATTTCTTATTCTCCTTATTATCAACATTTACAAATACATATTTTGATGAACCCGTGACTCTTTCGAGCGAATAAGCGACGATTACCCTGTAATAGCATCCGTTGACCTGCTGAATATCATTTGAAATATAAATATTGCTCTCATATTCCGGATCCGCGGCCACATTTGTAAACACCTTGTCAGTCACCCACGAGTTACCGTCTAAAGATATCTGAAAAATGATCGCGCCCTTCATGATATCTTCTTCAATCGTCTCTGTGTCAATCTTCTTTGATTTATCATCGATCAGATACCAGGAATCCGTATTCTCTCCACTGTATTTATTCTCCAAAGAATAATCTATGTTCACGTTTCCATCCAATACCTCATAAGCATTCACTCCATTCATGGCAGAAATCGAATTCATGTTTCCTGTGATCTTAAGACTGCCAAAGTCGGGGGCGGTTGATTTACTTGATGTCGCCAAGGAAATCTCATATTTACTGCCTTTTTCAAATTCATACAATTTCCCATTCAGGCTCTCTGTTTTTTCATCTGCATTGACAGATATAGCGCAAGCGCCAATAACTGTAAGGGATATGAAAATCGCTGAGAATATGGCACATATTGAATGTCCTTTTCCAGATATAAGTCTGCCCATCATTATCCTCCTCGTAATTTGTTTAATCAGCTTTTATTGTACCACGGATCACAGACTCTTTGTAGTCTGTTTTCTATTTCTAGTTAAACTTATTTCGAAATTTGGTGTGCAAACATCTTGTTTCGGAATGAGCCGCAATATGAATAAAATAATGCTGGCACTCTGTTTACATGGAAATAAATAAAGAGAGCAGACGTATCCGCTCTCTAAATCTGCATTTTGCAGCAATCACGCTTTCTTTATCGCAGCCTGTCCCGGCTTCTTTGTTTCCGCCACCGGCGCGATCAGCACTCGGCCTGTCCCACGATATACATTGACCAGACCCTCCCCGGATGCCGCCGATCCGATCAATGTACTCGTCGTACGCTCTACCGTGAATTCCAGACTCTTGGACCAGGCGATCGCCATATCTCCGTCAATCCGTATCACATCTTTTTCAAGATCAACAACGAATAATTCCTCCGCGGGGACAGGGCTTTCCAGAACAACCACGCCTTCACCGACAAGAGAAGTATTAAAAAAGCCCTCTCCGCCCAACAGCGCCGAAGAAACCGTTGATCTGGCTGTAACCTTCATATCGACCGTATCATCACAGGCCAGGAACATTCCGTCCTCTATCACCATATTGCCATTCCATCGTTTCAGGTCTTCAAACAGAATGTATTTATAGGTCGGCTCCAGAACCAGGATCCCATTTCCGGTGTAACGAGGCTTGATGGCGGTTTCTCCCGTCACTTTGCTCCCAACAAATTTCTTCATCAGATCCCCGGCGCCTTTGAGGTTTGTCTCAGCATGCATCTGCCCGATCATCATCTGCATGGCTTTAGCCTGAATGATCACACCGTTGCCATTTAATTCCGCGAACACCTGCCTCTTGCGAACATTCATCTGAGACGCAAAATACGCGGCCATCGAATCGGAAGGCATTACAGAAATATCTTTTTCGTACTCCACCAAAGAAAAGCAGCCTTCCTTCGCAATAACATTTCTCACGCTGCTGGGCTGAAGCACATTCGTTCTTATCATCTGCTTTTCCTCCTCTCAATCATCCAGATGCTCAATGGCATAGGCCGCTTCTTCCTTCGTGAACTTTTCGCCATACTCCGATACCAGCTGATCCTGTATCGCCGCAGGCGACATATTCATCGTATCTCTGTAGAGCTTTGCCTTTTCCAAAGCATTCGCGTTCCAGTCGGCTTCCACATGATCGACAGCATACTGGGCCTCCTCCTCGGTAAACTGTTCTCCGTATTCTGAGATCAGCTGATCATAAATCCCCTGCTTAGACATATGCATCGTCTCGCTGTAATCTTCTGCTTTTGCCAGCGCATTGGCATTCCAATCAGCAACCATATGATCCACGGCATACTGCGCCGCTTCCGCCGAATACTTCTCGCCATATTCTGAAACCAGCTGGTCATAAATTCCCTGCTTTGACATATGCATGAGTTTGCTGTATGTCTCAGCGCTGAGAAGCGCCGTTAAATAGTCCGTTGGGACATCCGGTTCTGCTTCAGCAGCTTCAGCAGATGTCGTCTCCTCCGATGCCGTTGTCTCAGCAGCTTCTTCCGATGTCTCATTCTCTGACGGAGCCGTTTCTGATTCAGCTGCAGTTGTTTCCTCCGGCTTCTTCGTATCTGTCTGAGTTGTCTCTATCTGCGTTGTATCTGCTTGCGTTACCGTCGGCTCTTCTGTTTCCATCTGCGTCGTTTCGGCCTCCGTCGCCTGCGTCTCCTTCTTACCGGAACCGCTTCCGGATGATGCTGCCGCTGCAATTATAAGAATGATAATCAGCCAGAACCACCATTTTTTATAGATTGGTTTTTTATTCTTCCCCCCGCAATGCGGACAAACTCTGGCACTGGCTGCTATCTCAGCTCCGCAATGTTTGCATACGATCATTTTCGATTGTTTCATTTTAGCAAACCTCCCATTATGTTTTCTAAAGTATAACTCTGCATTTACTTATAAGTCAATATTAACTTATAAGTTCCTTATCTTTTCCACTATTTCTGAATATAATGAAAAAGGGTGATACGCATGGGCATTGACTATAAGCTGATCGGACAGCGCCTGGCAAAATGCAGGAAAGAAAAACATATCACGCAGGAGCAGCTGGCAGAATATCTGGATGTTTCCACCGCGTTCATCAGCAGGATCGAATGCGGAAGAACGCAGATCAATCTGGAACGGCTGGTTCAGATCTGTCATTTTCTGGAAATAGAGCCTTCTTATATTCTGCAGGGCGCAGACTGCGCTTCTCCTGTCTATATGAACGACGAACTGTCCCAGCTTCTCAGCGAGTGTCCCAAGGAGGCCCTTCCTCTGGTCAAGCGCATCCTGGAAGATGTGATCGCGCATTTTAATCAGAATTCATCATCTTCCGATAAGCATTAAAATAACTGCCGGTATTCATCTCTTTCTACCGGCAGTTTACTATTTTCATTCTGTTTTTTGGTATGCTGACAGCATACTTTTCTATATTTTCAGCACATCCCGAACCAGGGAAACCGCTATCACTTTAATCGCGATCAGGATCCCTAATGTAAATGGCCAGACCACACAATACCCAAGCCATCGGATCCAACCTTTCTTATTGCGCAGAAGCGGCATCTTCGCGGCTGCGTCGTGATAGTCCGTATATACCGCGACTGTAAAAAGCAGACTGATAAGCACCAGGATCCTGTCGGACCACAGCGCCAGTGGCTGGCCTGCATCCATTTCCAGTTCTATCGTCAGGCTCAGATAGAAAATGAACAGATAACCCGCCACCGCCAGCAGTTTCTTCCACCATACGCCGCTCCGGAAACCGGGGATCGGCCATATGCCGCTTCCGGAACTGTCTTTTCCGGACCATCCTGTTTCGGATCTATCTGCTCCGGATCTGCCTGTACTATGACCGCCCGCTCCTTTCTCCGCCCGGGGCGCGGGCGCTGACCTTGCACGGATGGATTCTGTCGTCTCCGCCGTCACTGCCGTCTTTGTCGTATCTGCCGCATCCTTCGCCCCTGCCCTCACTCCGGCCGAACCGTTCATCTGCAATACCTGCAGCGCCTGATCCAGTTCCGATACCGACTGATATCTCTGTTTCGGATCCATCTGCGTACATTTCCGAATGACGGCTCCGCAGTCGCCTTCCGCCATCCGGTCTTTGATATGCTCTCCGGTCAGGAGATAATTGAATACCACGCCAAGCGCATAAATATCCGTCCGGGCGTCCGTCTGGGCGAAGCCGAACTGTTCGGGAGCCGCGTAAGCTTCCGTTCCGATCAGCCTGGTATCGTGGTTCAGACCTTTCTCATAAAGCCGGGCCGCGTTATAGTCGATCAGCTTCACAACGCCGTCACGGGAAATCATGATATTGGACAGCTTCACATCCCGATGAATGACCGGCGGCTCCTGGCTGTGCAGACAGGCAAGAGCCTCGCAGACCTGGCGGACGATTCCGACCGCTTCCTCTAGGGTAAATGAACCCCCGCGGCTGATCCGTTCCTCCAGCGTCTCGCCGTTTACGTACTCTTCGATCAGCCAGAACCTGCCCTCTTCCACCTTCCACGCGACAATACCGGGGATATGGATATTGCGAAGCCGGGCAATGCGTTCATACACTTCCTGATTGAATGTCTCAAGGCATTTTCTCACGTAGATCTTCCCTGTGTCCCGGTCAAGAACCAGCCAGATATTTTTGTATTTTCCGATAGGGGCGATTTCCTGATATTGATCCGGCATATGGCTTCCTCTTTGTCACTGAAATTTTTCCTAACTCTCACCGCAGCCGACGGCTGCACCTCGTTTCCACCGCAAACGACGAACATCCGGCGCCGCAGATTTCTGTCCAATTCTACGCTCCGCCCTGTCCGGCTCCGAACATGCGTCAATTTTCACTTGCGAAACAATTATATTTAGTGTAGCATAAAAAATGGAAATACAAAAGGAGAACCCGACATGCTTAAGAAAGAAAATGACGCCCACGCCGGGGCGCCGCAGTCTGCAGACACCAAAACCACCGGCGAGCTGCTGCATATTCTGACCAGCACCCATTCACAGAAGGAACTGGACAATTATCTTGAAACACATGCAAAACCGGACGCCAGTTTGGATTTCGCCGGCTGCTTTCAGCATTTTCTTGAGATCCACGATCTGAAAAAGTCTGATATCATCCGTGCGGCGCAACTGGACCGCACCTACGGCTACCAGATCCTAAGCGGCGCCCGGCAGCCGGGACGCGACAAGATCCTGGCGCTGTGCATCGCCGCCGGACTTACGCTGCGGGAGACGCAGCGTTGCCTGGAGTGCGCCGGGGAAGGGATTCTCTACGCCAGATCCTCGCGGGACGCGGTCATCATATACGGAATCGAACATCGTATGGACGTGATGCAGATTAATGAACTTCTGGCAGATAAAAAGGAGCATATTCTGGAGTAGAATTGGAAAATAGATGCCATATTCAGGGATTGAAATATCGCCCTAATTATGGTAAGATATTTATGGGAACAACCATGTCACTGCAAGGTGTTGGCCTTCCATCCTACATAGATGGGAAGTGGTGCAGATGAAATTCGATTTTAAGGACCTCATGGCCTTTGGGATGTTCATTCTTGCATTGCTGACCCTCATCGTATTGATAAGTCAGTAACGTTTTTCGTACAGAAAAACCGCCCTTGTATACTTTGACCAGTGCAAGGACGGAATTTCCAGCTTAGTAATTGGCCAACCTCTTGTAGAGGTGGTTGTTCCTAGTATTATTATATGCAATCTTGCAAGAAATTTCAACACTTTTCTAAAGATTTCTCCGGCAGCGCGAACAATCTCTCCTTCCTCTCAATCATCTCGTCCACCCGCGCGATATAGTGCTCCACATTCTTCACCGTCTCCGCCCGCTCGATCCGGTTCTCGCCGGGGATCACCCGCTTGGTGGTCGTTCCCGC
>CANREE010000095.1 GCA_947629545.1 uncultured Lachnospiraceae bacterium
ATGGCGCTGCGCTTATAGACCAGGGTACTCCTGCGGGAAAATCCGGGGATCGGGCGGCCTTTTGCGTCCAGCACCGGGCCCTGCTCGAAAATTTCTCTTTCCAGTGATTGCTTTGTCATATTCACATTCTCCTCCTGTCGGACTCAGCCAGTTTTTCATCATGTTGGCGCATTCGTTCTTCCATGCGAATTTTCATCACGCCGCCATGCCAGTTCTTCCACGTACATTTATTCTGTTGAAACGGCTCAGTCTGTCCCACGGCATTCATTTTGCGTTATCTCAGACCGGTTTCTTCTACACGCCCCGTTACACAATCAGAACATTCTCTTCCAAACGCCTCTCCGCACGGTCAAGTTGTTCTCTTCCATACACCCCGTCACACGGTTTCTGCCGCCTGTCTCTGTCTGCTCAGCCTCCCCGCCTTCCATAGCGGCGCCAGCGTCAGAAGCGTCAGGATCGCCGAGATCGCGAACAGGCTGGGCGCCGGCACCATGCCCGTCACGCCGTTTACTTCCATTTCCACGCCGAGGCGGTTGATCACCTGCGTGGCGATGGCCGGCCCGATGATCATCGGCACGCACACGAAGAAGATCTGCTTGATCCCTTCAAACTGTCCTCTCTGCTCCTCCGGATACAGATTCTTAATCCAGGCCGTGGTGGCCTGCAGCACCAGGATATAGCCAATGCCCGCGCCGAAGATCCCGGCCAGGAGCACCGCGACCTGCTGGCTTACGCTGACCAGAAGAAGGCCGGCCGTATTGCAGGCCAAAGCTACGCCGATCACCTGCGCCATGCGGCCTTTATCGATAAAGCGGGCCGCGGGGATCGTCATGACCGACGCCGCGATCAGCCCCACGCCCTGCAGGATGCCGGTCATCCCGTAGTCATAGCCCATATAATTGACGAAATAGATGGTGATATAGGGAAAATACACGTTGAACCCGATAAAATAGACCGTCATCACCAGAAATACCCAGAACAACTCCCGGTTCCCGCGGACTGTGCTCCACTTGAACACCGACAAAAACTGGTGCCAGAAGCCTTTCTCATCCCGCTTCGGCTTAAGCCCCGGCGCGTCCTCAAGCGTAAACAGACCAAGAACGCCCATGGCCGCCACGATGGCGCCCATCAGCCCGAAGAACGCGAAGAAATCAATCTGATCGATAATCACGCCGGATACCACGGCCCCGAAGATCGTGGCGAACACCGGCATCACGGCCAGTGCGCCGCCCAGCGTCCCACGGTTGCTCTCATCGGAAATATCCGTGGTCCACGGCGAGAAGCCGCCGTCATTCCCCACGGAACCAAAGAAGCTCATGACCGCGTCCATCAGCACGACGGCCGCCGCGGCGATGAACAGCGGATCCTTCGGCAGCATCTCTGTCGCGCCGAACAGAAATGTGAACAGGCCCCAGAGAATATAACCCACGCAGATAAACGGTTTGCGCCTGCCGATCCGGTCGCCCCAGGTGCCGATCAGAAATGCACAGAATGTGGACACGGCGGCGCTGACGCCTACCATCCACGATACGATCGCCGGTTCCGGCGCGATCTTGTCATAGACAAATGTGTTGAACCAGGAATTCTCCACGTTCCAGCAGATCTGCCCGGTCATGCCGAGAACCCAGATCAGCGTCCAGTTCCTGCGGCTGATCTTCTTCATACTCATCCCCTCCATCAGAAAAACAGCGTTGTCATCGACTACATTGTTATTTTAGCACAATTTGGAAATGATTCCCACTGTTTTCTGAGGAAATGTGAAATATTTTCTCAACAGAATCATGAACGGCATATCCTTCTGTACAGACGATAGCCGTACAAAAATGCCGCACGAGCGGGCAATAATAACTTCAGGATAAACCTAACTCAATAACTCGCGCCGACCCGCTGCCGCGCCTTTTCTTCCGCCTGATAGCGGTGGAACATGCGGAACGCGGCATATTCGATCTGGCCGCTGTCCGTCTGCCGGAGCAGAAAAACTCCTTCTTTATCGATCACGCCGGCCACAGCCAGCAGTTCGCCGCCGGCCTTCACCAGTTCTCCTGCCGTATCGGTGCTGCCGAACAGGGCGTTGGACAGTTCTGCGGACAGGATGCAGGCGGGCAGATGCCAGCTGAGAACTGGTGCACCGTCGCCGAATCCTTCCGCATACGGCAGGGCGTAGTCTCCGGACAGGATTTTCGCGGGATATACCAGCGACGCGCTGCCGTAGACAGCGACGATTCCCGAAACTTTGCTGCGTCCGGTACTGACCGCCGTGACGGTCTGCTGTTTCTCCGTCCGCCACCCGGCCATATCCAGAATCCCGTTATAACCGCCCTTCTCCTGCTCTTCCCACGATTTCATCTGCTCCACGCTGATATCCAGTCCCCGGCAGTCCGTCTCGATGCGGCAGGGCGACCCAAACAGATAGCCGCGGATTCCTGCCGCCAGCAGGATTAGAATACCCGCCGCCGAAAACGCCTCCGGCAAGCGGGAGAAAATGCGGCGCAGAATCTTATTTTCCGTCTTCATCCCTGCAGATCCTCCACTGGCCTGACCCGGTCTCCGGAAATGACGACCTGATTCGAGGCCGTGATCAGCGGATCTGTATCAAAAATGGCGCCTTCCACCGCAGCCTCCGTGCTGCCCATTTCCAGAACGGTCAGTCCCACCCGTTCGGCCCTGAATTCCTGCCCCATGACCGCGCTGCGGGTCCGGACGGCCAGACAGTAATAGCCTTCGGAATCGCGGCGCAAGGCCGACAATGGGATTACATTCTGATAGGTATCAGATGTGCGTCGGCACTGGTAGGAGGTGACCGTGCCTACAGCAAGGTTCAGATCCTCCAGATCCGCGCGGAATATCCCACTCTCCTCGCCCAGCAGATTCATGCTGCCGATCCGCGCTTCCACGCTCCGTGCGCTTCCCGGGATTGAGACAGCGAGCAGATCGCCGACCGACAGCTCCTGCCCCTCCTTGTCGAATTCCGCCTCAAAGACCCGGCTGCCGGTGGCAATGGACAGTCGCTCCTCACCGGTACTGGTGCGGCCGGCGCTCATTTCCTGAAGAATTACCGTACCGTCCGTCTCTGCGCACACCCGGCCCTCTTCGGCGACGACCTCTCCGATTCTCTCCAGACGACGTTCAATCTCCCTGATCTCCGCCTGCTGGAGCTGCCGGTCGATCTCTGCCAGCCGCGCCTGCTGGCCGGCGCTTAACGCCGCCTGTTCGTCCTGCCGTGACGCAATATCCAGATTCCACTGCGCGTTCTCTACGTTTTTCTTCAGAGTCTCCAGTTCTTCCTCTTCCGCCTTCGCCGCCTCGTCTTCCTGCTTTATTTTCGCCTCGTAGGTATCCTTAAGCGCCTGCTGGGCGCTGGTCTCGCCGTTCATCAGCTTGTCATACTGAAGGGAAAGGGTATTATGGCGGTAACGGATCTCGCTGATGGTCAGATCCCACTGGCCCTTCAGTTCCGACAGTTCTCTCTGGGCGGCAGCCAGCTGTTTCTCCAGCGCGGCTATATCCGTTTCGGCGGACGCGTTGGATCCAGGGGATGCGCTGGATTCATGGGCCGCGTTGGTTTCGGAAACTGCGCTGGTTTCGGGATCTGCGCTGGTTGCAGAGTTCGCATTGGATCCGGTGGCTGTCGGCAAACCCGGACTTCCGTTTTTTGCGGCCTCGATTTTGGCCTTCAACTCGTCAATCTCCTGCTGCGCCTCCTGAAGCTGCCCGTCCCGCGATGATTTGGCATTGCGCAGTTCCTTCTCCGCGCTCGCCAGCTGCTGTTCCTGAGACAAGAGAAGCTCGTCGTCGCTCAGGGCTTTGTTTTTCCTGTATTCCTCCTCCAGATTTTTTTTGTTGACAAAATGCTCCGCCCATTTCTCATCGTACTCTTCCTGGCCTTCCGCCAGCGCCTGCTGCGCCAGCATAAGCTCCCGCTGCGCCAGCTCCGCCTGCGTCACCGAAGCGTAGGTCTCCGAAGCAATATCAAGCCGTTCCAGATTCAGCTTCGCCCGCTCCAGTTCCCCCTCCAGTTCCGCCTGCTGTTCAAGGACCGACTCCATCTGGAAATGAAACAGCTCGTCGCCGGTCTTTACCTCGCTGCCGGCAGCCACGGATACGGATTCCACCTTAAGGCCCGGAAAAATATCGCACAGCACGGTCTCCCGCTCCTTCACGGTGCCCGTTCCGCTTATCATGGTCTCCACGCTTTTCCGTTTCGAGTAAGCGGTCAGCACCTTCGGCACCGTCATGCTGTCGTAAATCCGCGAGACCAGCGTGCCGGCAAGCATGAAGAGAAAGAATCCGATCAGGATCCTGCGATACCATTTGCGTCTGCGTTCCATTAATCCATACCTCCGTTATATTACTGTCTGGCCGCCGCCTGCGCGGCTCCATTTTCATCATTCCTTCACGCCCGACGCGGCGACGCCCTGCTCCAGCTCGCTCTGACCGTTCAGGTAGAGAAGCACCGGCGGCATCATCATCACGATACCGGCCGCGAACGCCACCGCCGCCTTCTCCTGCGCGATATTCGGCAGGTACAGCGACAGCGGCCACAGTGACATTTCCTTAAGAAATGCCACCGGCTGCTCCAGCGCGTTCCAGTTGTCGATAAAGCCCAGAAGAAGCGCCGTCACGATGCCCGGATAACCGCTGGCCAGCCCCACGTGGAGAAACGCCCGCAGCTCCCCCGCCCCGTCCAGATAGGCAGCCTCCAGAAGCGCGTTCGGGATTGTTTCAAAGGACTTCGTCATGATAAAGACGGGAAATGTGGCCCAGACAGCCGGCAGGATCAGCGCCAGATGCGTATTCAGAAAATGCAGCCGGTCCAGAACCAGATAATTCGACACCTGCGTTACCTGGAACGGGAGCACCATCAGAAGCACGTAAAGAAAGAACAGCGGCTTCTTTCCCCGAAACGGGAACCGCGCGAATGCCCAGGCCGCCGGCGCCCCCACCAGAAACTGCCCCGCCAGGGCTGGGATGACCTGGATGCAGGAGTTCCAGAACATGACATAGAAGCCCGGCGAGCGGAACAAAAGCTCCAGAAACGGCTTAACGGACGGATAGGAAGGCAGCAGCGCCGCGCGGACCGTCTCCCGTCCAGCGCCGAGCGGTTCCGCGTAGCGGTAGAGAAGTTCATCCTCCGGCATGAAGGCCGCGGCCAGCATGAGAATGACCGGCAGCCAGACCAGAAGGCAGACAGCAGCGCAGACAATGTGGCGAAGCCGGGCGCGGACAACGCGGGGCAGCGGTTTTCTCTTCTCTGCGATTGAGATCATTCTGCTTAAGTCACGCATGGTATCGCCCCCTCTCCGTTGTTTCTTTTTCTTCTCTTCTTAGTTTTCTATTGGCTTCCGTTCTTGTTCGAAACCTCGTATTTTCTGTTCTTTGCCTGAGGCCCAGGGCTTCCGTTCCGTGCATGCGGCCTGCCGCCTTCTGCTCTTTTCCGGGAGACTGCCGTCTTCTTATCGCCTTACTTTCTACCTGACAAGCGCTGTAATCATCACGGCAGAGACAGTTCAGTCTTACCTGCTCCGTCCCAGCCTGCGAAATACAACCCGGGCGAACCCCGCGGTCGCCGCGATCGCCAGCGCTGCCGTCACCAGAAGCATGGATCCGGTGCACATATTCTGCACGTCCAGCGTCAGGAACCAATGGCTGAACAGATGCGGGATCATATAAATGCTCATGTCCGGGTAGGAACCGGCCAACAGATACGCCTCCCGGTATACACGGAAAGAATTGACCACCGACAGGATCAGCACCAGACCGAAGGTTCCGGAAAGCCCCGGCAACGTGATATAGCAAAGTCTTTCCCATGCCCCCGCGCCGTCCACCCGGGCCGCATCATAGAGGCTCTCGGAAATGGACGCCAGTCCGGCAAGCCACAGCAATAAATCGTAACCTGCATTCTTCCAAATATAGGTTACAATCAAGATCGGAAAGGCCGTACTGCTGTTGACCCAGTCGTTGTCCCAGAGCTTTGTAACCTGCGTTGCGCCAACCAGCCAATTCAGCAATTCATTCAGCAGCCCATCCTGACAGAAAACGATCTTCCAGACCAGCACCATGGCAGCCACCGGAATGACCATCGGAAGCACCAGCGTAGTCTTATACAGATTCCCTTTGCCGTCCCGCCGAAACACCAGAAGCGCCAGCGCAAAAGACGTAAACATCAGAAGCGGCAGGCAGACTGTCAGGAACCGCACGGTATTCGACGCCGCCAGCCGGAAAGCGATATTTCCGCAGACCGCCGCATAGTTTGCCAGCCCTACGCCGGTCCGCCCCATGGCGTCCAGGAAAGAGCGCCGGACCACGTCGACAAACGGAACCGCCGTAAACACGACCACTCCCGCCAGGCTGGGCGCCAGGAAGAACCAGGCCGCCCTCGCCTGGCGGCGGCGGATGCCGCTCTTTTTCCGTCTTCGCCAATTTCTGCTGTGCCAGCTTCTACCCTTTGCCTGACGCCTCCTGTTTCCGCGCCGCCAACCAGCGTATCCTGCTCGGTTTCCGCTTCGGAGCGGTTCCTCTTCTGTCTGTTCCCTGTCGTTCATTCCACTCACTGGAACCGCCCCTTTCTTCCTCACTTCCATGCAGTTCTGTACCAGCTAAACTGCATATCCTACAAACTACGTATCCAACAAGTTGCCGCTTCAATCCTAATTCTTCATTCTCTCTCCGCCTGGTACAGCATCACCTGCTGCTCCACGGCGGACGCCGCCTGCTCGACGGAGATCTTCCCGCCAAGGAAATCCATGGAACCGCTCACGACCATCCCCAGAAGCGTCTGGTTCACGTTCACCGGCTGGCGGACGCCCTCGACCAGAGCCCGCAGCTTTGCCCGATTCTCCTTATTCGGATACGTGGCGTCGGCAGTATAGTCCCAGTTGCTAAAGCCCATACCGAAGGAGATCCCATTGCCTTCCACCGCAAACATGGCGTCCAGCCCCGCGACGCTGACCGGGAAGCCGTCATAGAGGTTCTCCTTCTGCACATCCGCGGAGAAGATGCATTTCACAAAATCCTTCGCCAGATCCGGGATGGCCGTCGCCTGGTTGATTCCAATGAGTCCGCTGGGGAAATAGATTCCGTTCACCAGATCCACGACGGCGTCCGGATGGTTCGTCATAAATGTCACCGGATAGCCGAAGTCAGAAATATTTTCCATCTTCTCAATGCCGCTGGCCGCCAGGCCCGCGTCGAAGTAAATGGCATTGCCCTTGATGCCCAGAGGCAACACGCGGTTGCTCGCATGGATATCCTCCTGTTCCTGCTCGGTAAAGGTCTCTTTGGCCCCGCTGGCTTCCGCCAGGGCCTTTGCCGCCTCCAGATACGTGATCAGCGTCCCGTGGTCGAGACTTAAGCCGTCCACGCCGAAAATCTCCGGATAGTGCAGCACCGCCAGTTCCCTCAGGATCGATTCATAGGTATCCGCCCACTGAAGCGGTTTGTCTCCCTGATAATCGCGGATGCCCTCCAGAGTCTTCCACGCCTCCACCGCGTCCGCATTTCCCAGGGCGAAGGGTACCTGGATCCGGGCCGGCATCTGGTAAATGGCTCCGTCCGCGTCGGTATAACCCTCCGTCACCTGCGCAAGAAGCGGCGTCTCCTGCCGGATCTGATCAAACAGCTCCCGCATATCCATCAGCACTCCCTTCGCCTTATAGGAATCGGCAGGCAGGCCATCCAGAACGAATACGTCGGCGCCTTTGCCATTTAAGATCTCCGTGTTCAGCGCGCGGATCGTGTCGTCCGAGATCGTGGAAACATTGGTATCCGTCTCCGTCGCGCAGCGCACGTCTACGAACACGTCCGGGTTCTCCTCCTGGAAGACGGAGGCGGCCTGGCGGACCGTGGCGTTGTCGGTTAAGCTGTAGACTGTAAGCGTGTAGCGTGGGACGCTTGGCATCTCCGGGTCGTAGGTATAATGGCAGACCACGAATCCGGCAAGTCCCCCGTTTGTATAGCAGCCATAGAAATCGTTATCGTCTCCGGCGCAGAATGCGCTTAAGTACCTGCTCTGACGGCCCAGGGAGTTTAGCCTTCCGTCCATCACCTGCTCCCACAGGGTTCCGCCCTTATTGACATGGAACAGCCCCTTCTCGCTTGCCAGATAGACGCCGCCCTCGCCGTCGCCGAACAGAAAATTGCCTTCGCCGTACTGGGTGATCCCGATGCTGTCGTCGAAGGGGATGTCCTCGATCTTCCTGCCGTCGCTTAAGTCGTAGCGGGTGACTCCGTCCTCCGTAACAGTTAGGAATTCACTGCCGTCTATGTAACCGACGCTGGTATCCGAGACGGCCGGGAACCGTGCCATGCTGAAAAGCATCGCGCCGTTGGGACGGTAGCAGTAGACATAATCCATATCATGAAGCAGGATCCTGCCGTCTTCGGCCACATCGATCTGACCGGGGATCAGACCGTACTCCTTGCCGGCCGGCGGGAGGAACGCGTCAGAAAGCAGTTCCGTCACGCTGCTGCCGTCTGTCTGGTACAGATGGCACACGTATTCTTCATCGGACACGGCGGTAAAATAGTATTTGCCGTCCAGGCCATAGGTGATCTTATAGGGCTCGGCACAGATCTCCCCAGAGGCCATCTTGTCCCGGTACCATTTCATCCAGTCCTGATCCAGCTTCCAGGATTCGCCGTCGTAGAGATAGCGGACGGATTCGTGGGAATTGTAGTCGCACATATAGAGTTCGGGGCGGCCGCCCTCGCCTTTTATAAACGCAGTGTAGGTGTACTGGCTGACGCTGTCAGGGAGAGTGAATTCTTCCTCCACATAGCGGCCCAGCGGGATCTCGCCGTCCACGGCGGACGCCTGACCGGAACCGCCGAAGAGGC
>CANREE010000096.1 GCA_947629545.1 uncultured Lachnospiraceae bacterium
GGGAGTGCCCCGGCAGGGATGCGTCCGCAGGGACAGGGGAGTGCCCCGGCAGGGATGCGTCCGCAGGGACAGGGGAGCGCCCCGACAGGGATGCGTCCGCAGAGTCAGGGAGGAGCTCCGGCAGGAGCGCGTCCGCAGGCAGCGGTCAGACCGCAGGGACAGCCGGGAGATAACAGGCCGCAGCAGGGCGGAGCTGCCGTGCAGCAGACGGCTCCCGTAAAACCGCAGGGTGCGCCGAATGGCGCCGGACAGGGCGTACGGCCTCAGCCTGCGGAAACTTCCGTTTTGGAAAGTCAGGAGAAGACGCGGCTTCAGGCAGGCGGTACGGCAGATGGAAGCCGTGTGCAGGGACAGAGCATTTCCGGGGGAAGGGATGGTTCCCGCCCGCAGGCAGCCGGGGGACAGCAGTCGTTCGGCAGGGAAGGAGCACGTCCTCAGGGCCGTGACGGCGGCCGTGGAGACGGATACCGCGGTCAGGGCGGCGCAGGCCGCGAAGGCGGCCGCGGAGACGGAAGCCGCGGCCAGGGCAGTTTCGGCGGCCGTGACGGCGGAAGAGGAGACGGATACCGTGGTCAGGGCGGTGCAGGCCGCGACGGCGGTCGTGGAGACGGAAGCCGCGGTCAGGGCAGTTTCGGCAGCCGCGACGGAAGCCGCGGGGACGGATACCGTGGTCAGGGCGGCTTTTCGGGCAGCCGTGACGGAAGCCGTGGAGACGGAAGCCGCGGTCAGGGCAGTTTCGGCGGCCGCGACGGCAGCCGCGGAGACGGATACCATAGTCAGGGCAGCACAGGCCGTGGCGGAAGCCGCGGTCAGGGCGGTTTCGGCGGCCGCGACGGCGGCCGTGGAGACGGATACCGCGGTCAGAGCGGCTTTTCGGGCAGCCGTGACGGCAGCCGCGGAGACGGAAGCCGCAGTCAGGGCGGTTTTGGCGGCCATAGTCAGGGCGGACGCCCGGGCGGCAGGGACGCAGGCAAATCCTTTGATACGCCGATGGCGACGAAACCCCAGAGTAATCGTGCCCAGAAGAACGCCCACAAGAATGACCGTTACGACAATAAGAAGAGCATGAACGAGGACGGCCCGAGAACAAAAGGCAAGTCCACGACGAATAAGCATCCGTTTATTATGCCGCAGAAGACTGCGGAGGCGAAGGTAGAGGATTCCATCAAGGTCATTACGATCCCGGAAACGCTTACCATTAAGGAACTGGCAGAGAAGATGAAACTCCAGCCGTCGGCCATTGTCAAAAAGCTGTTCCTGAAAGGAACCGTTGTGACCCTGAACCAGGAGATCGATTATGATCAGGCGGAAGAGATCGCCATGGAGTATGAGGTACTCTGCGAGAAGGAAGAGAAGGAGGATGTGATCGGCAATCTGCTCCGCGAGGAGGAAGAGAACGAGGATGATATGGTGGCGCGTCCCCCGGTTGTCTGTGTCATGGGTCATGTCGATCACGGCAAGACTTCTCTCCTGGATGCAATCCGGCAGACGAATGTGACGTCTCACGAGGCCGGCGGCATCACCCAGCACATTGGTGCCTATATGGTGGAGATCCGCGGACAGAAGATCACGTTCTTAGATACCCCCGGACATGAGGCTTTTACCGCCATGCGTATGAGGGGCGCTCAGGCCACGGATATCGCGGTGCTTGTGGTGGCTGCGGACGACGGCGTGATGCCGCAGACGATCGAGGCGATTAACCATGCCAAGGCGGCCGGCGTCGAGATCATTGTCGCTGTGAATAAGATCGATAAGCCCAGTGCCAATGTGGAACGGGTGAAGCAGGAAATGACGGAATACCAGCTGGTTCCTGAGGACTGGGGCGGCAGCACGATTTTCGTACCCGTGTCTGCCCATACCAAGGAAGGTATTGAAGATCTGCTGGAAATGATCCTTCTGGCGGCGGAAGTGAAAGAACTGAAAGCAAATCCGAACCGCAATGCCCGCGGTCTGGTCATCGAGGCGCAGCTTGACAAGGGCAAGGGACCGGTGGCTACGATGCTGGTGCAGAAGGGTACCCTGCGGGTCGGCGATAATGTGGCGGTAGGCGCCTGTTACGGCAAGGTCCGGGCAATGATGGATGACAAGGGCCGCAGGGTTAAAGAGGCGCTGCCGTCCACACCAGTGGAGATCCTGGGACTGAACGGCGTTCCTGGAGCCGGCGAGATCTTCGTGACCTGCGACAGCGAGAAAGAGGCCAGAAGCTTCGCGGAGACCTTTATCTCCGAGGGTAAGAACAGGCTGATCGAGGATACCAAGGCGAAGCTGTCTCTGGATGATCTGTTCAGTCAGATTCAGGCCGGCAATGTGAAAGAACTGCCGATCATCGTCAAGGCGGATGTGCAGGGTTCGGTGGAGGCCGTGACCCAGAGCCTTGCCAAGCTGTCCAATGAGGAAGTGGTGGTCAAGGTGATCCATGGCGGCGTCGGCGCGATTAACGAGTCCGACGTGACTTTGGCTTCGGCCAGCAACGCGATTATTATCGGGTTCAATGTGAGACCGGACGCCACTGCAAAATCCATTGCCGAACAGGAACAGGTGGATATTCGTCTGTATCGTGTCATCTATCAGGCGATCGAGGACGTGGAGGCGGCTATGAAGGGGATGCTGGATCCGATCTTCGAGGAGCAGGTCATCGGCCATGCAGTTGTACGGCAGACATTCAAAGCTTCCGGCGTCGGTACGATTGCAGGTTCCTATGTGCTGGACGGCAAGCTTCAGAGAGGCTGTTCCGTGCGTATCACAAGGAACGGCGAGAAGCTTTATGAGGGACCGCTGGCGTCGCTTAAGCGCTTCAAGGATGATGTGAAGGAAGTGGCCACCGGCTATGAGTGCGGTCTGTCCTTTGAGAAGTTCAATGACCTTCAGGAGGACGATATGATCGAGGCGTACGCCATGGTGGAAGTGCCGCGCTAGACTGACGGCGAAGTTATTTCGCCGGTGTGTTTCCTGCCGCGTCAGGATGCGGCAGGTGCGTCACAGGCGGAGAACGGGAAATGCCGCAGCTTCTGAAGGCGCAGGTCATGCAGGAAGGGACTATCATGCGTAAAAACAGTATCAAGAATACAAGGATCAACATGGAGGTGCAGCGGGAGCTGAGCGAGATCATCCGAACCCAGGTGAAGGACCCGCGCCTGAAAGGCGTAATGGTCACAGTCACGGGAGCGGAGGTTTCGCCGGATCTTAAATACTGCAAGGCATTTATCAGCGTTCTGGGCAGTCAGGAAAGCTGCGATGAGGTATTTGAAGGACTGAGAAGCGCCGTCGGCTTCATCCGACGTGAACTGGCCGCGCGGGTCAATCTGCGCAACACGCCGGAGATTACATTCGTGGCGGACACATCGATTGCGTACGGCGTGAACATGACGCATCTGATCAATGAGGTCACGAAAGACCTGAAAGACGACTCAGCGGAGGATGAAGATGGAACATCCGACGAGGCGTAGTGCGGCGCGGAGGCTGAAAAAGCACGGAATCGGGCGGCAGACGGACCGAAACGCAGGAACAGGAGACGGAAGAGGGGAACAGAATCCATGACGAGACTGGAAGAACTTATCAGCCGGGCGGATACAGTTGCAATTCTGGGGCATACGAACCCGGACGGCGACTGTATCGGAAGCTGTCTGGCTGCCTATAATTATATCCGTGAACAGTATCCTTTAAAGGATGCGGCGGTCTATTTGGAGAAGGGGCCGCAGAAACTGGCCTATATGAAGGGTTTCGGCGATATCCGTCATGAGGCGCCGGGAGATCTTAAGGCAGATCTGTGTATTTGTCTGGACTGCGCCTCCAGAGATATGCTGAAAGGGTTCGAACCGGTTCTGGCGAGCGCGAAATATGCGGTCTGTCTGGATCATCATGTGACGAATCCCGGCTATGCGGAAGAGAATTTTATAGACGCAAACGCGAGTTCAGCCTGCGAGGTGCTTTATGGGCAGCTTAGCGCGGAAAAGATCAGCAAGGATGTGGCTGAATGTCTTTATACCGGCATTGTTACCGACAGCGGCGTGTTCAAATATGAGAACACGTCGGCAAAGACCATGGAGATCGCGGGCGTGCTGATGGGAAAGGGAATCGAGTTCGGACGGATTATTGACGAGGCTTTCTACCGTAAGACTTATCTGCAGACGCAGATCATGGGCAGGGCCCTTTTAGAGAGCATATTATTTCTGGACGGGAAGGCGGTTTTCAGCGTTGTGCGTAAGAAAGATATGGAGTTTTATGGTGTGGAAAAGAGTGATCTGGACGGCATTGTGGAACAGCTGCGGCTGATCGACGGCGTAGAGACGGCAATCTTTTTGTGCGAGTCTGAAACGGGCGAGTTCAAGGTCAGTCTGCGTTCGAAGGATTATGTGGATGTGAGTCAGATCGCCGGATATTTTGGAGGCGGCGGTCACAGGAAGGCGGCGGGCTGTACAATGTGCGGAAATGCCCGCGATGTGATCAATAATCTGTCGGAGCATATTAAACGGCAGATCCAGCTGCATGAAGAAGCATCTGCCTGAGCACGGCTGCGCTCCGGCAAATGTGCCTGAAAGGCAGCGGCGGCAGGCTGCGCGGCCGGCGTCAGGCGCGGGAGGGACGGGAGAGGCATATGTACGAAGGCGTACTGAATGTATATAAAGAACGGGGATTCACCTCCCACGATGTGGTGGCGAAGCTTCGCGGTATTTTGAAAATGAAAAGGATCGGTCATACGGGCACCCTGGATCCGGACGCGGAAGGGGTGCTTCCCGTATGTCTGGGAAAGGCCACCAGGCTTTGTGATATGCTGACCGATGAAGGAAAGGTCTATCGGGCGGTAATGCTTCTCGGCGTGGAAACGGATACCCAGGATGCCGGCGGCCATGTGTTAAAAAGCTGTATTGTTGCAGCGGACAGCGGGCCGTTTGTGCTGTCGGAAGATCAGATAACGGAGGCGGTTCGCAGCTTCATCGGTTTGTATGATCAGATCCCGCCGATGTATTCGGCCCTGAAGGTGGACGGCAAAAAACTCTATGAGCTGGCCCGCCGGGGGATCGTAGTGGAACGTAAGGCGAGGCAGGTATCCATCAGCCGGATCGATATTGAGTCCATAGAGCTGCCGCGCGTATCGATAACCGTTCATTGTTCCAAAGGGACCTATATTCGGACGCTCTGCCATGACATCGGGCGGAAGCTGGGCTGCGGGGCCTGTATGGAGAGTCTGCTGCGCGTGCGCGTGGGACGGTTCGGTGTGGAAGACAGCCTGCGCCTTGCACAGATCGAAGACTTACGGGACGGCGGCGGGCTGGAGCGTCATATCGTACCGATCGATGAAATGCTCGCGGGATATCCGAAGGCTTTCGCCTCTGCGGAGGCTGACACGCAGGCTCATAACGGCAACCCGCTGGGACTTGGTCTGGTGCGCTTTGCGGACGATCCCTGCGGGGAACTGCAGGCTGACGTCGGACCGCAGGAAACGCTTAAGCCGGCGGACGGCAGGGAATACCGGGTTTATGACAGTCAGGGAGTCTTTCTGGGAATCTATGTATATGAGCGTGAGAATGGACGCTTAAAGCCGCGAAAAATATTTCTGTCAGGAAACGGGAGTTAAAGACAGGCGCGGATCAGAGGAGTATTTTATGAAATGTATTGTCAGTGAGACGGATTTTCATATCACGGAACCGACCGTTGTCTCCATCGGCAAATTTGACGGCCGTCACGCCGGGCACCAGAAACTTCTGCAGAGAATGCAGGATTGGAAGGTACGCTGCGGCTATCGGACGGCAGTTTTTACCTTCGATCTCTCGCCGGCCGTATGCCTTCAGGGAATTTGCCCGCAGAGCATTACAACGGAAGCTGAACGTCGAATCGGTATGGAGGCCATGGGGATCGATTATCTGGTCGAGTATCCGTTTACGGAGCAGGTGTCCCATATGCCGGCGGAGGAATTTGTGCGAGAGATTCTGGTCGGCCGGATGAACGCGAAGGCGATTGTGGCCGGGACTGACTGCGGCTTTGGCTATCGGCGGGCAGGGGATGCCGCGCTGCTTAAGCGCCTTGCCGGAGAACTTGGCTATGAGACGGAGATCATTGAAAAGGAACAGGACGGCGGACGGGATATCAGCAGCAGTTATGTGAAGGAAGAACTGGATAAGGGGCATATGGAAAAGGTAAGGGAATTGCTCGGCCGGCCTTACTCCGTCAGTGGAACTGTGATCCACGGCAATCACATCGGCGGTCCGAAACTCAGTCATCCGACAGCGAACATACTCCCTCCGAAGGAGAAATACCTTCCGCCTTTTGGGGTTTATGTTACGCGCGTGTATTTGGACGGCAGATACGCAGGCGGCGTCACCAATATTGGCTGCAAGCCCACGGTGGAGGGTCATTGGCCCGTTGGTGTGGAGACGAATCTTTTGGATTGGAACGGCGACCTCTATGGACGGGATATTGTGGTAGAGTTTCTGAATTTTGAGCGGCCGGAACAGAAATTCTCTTCGCTGGAGGACTTGAGACAGCAGCTTGCGCGTGATGAAGAATATGCTCGTTTCTATCTTGACAGCCACAAAGGTCTATGCTAGAATACATGCGTATCAATGGCGCCGGGGCTCAGATTGCGGACACTCCAACCGCAGACTTGGTCCACGGTCAGTTCTGAAAAAGGAGGAAACACCATGATTTCGAAAGAAAAGAAAGCAGCGATCATCGCCGAGTATGGTCGTAAGCCGGGCGATACCGGTTCTCCGGAAGTTCAGATCGCGCTGCTTACGGAGCGGATCACCGAACTCACCGAGCACCTGAAGGTGAACAAGAAGGATCATCATTCCAGAAGAGGCCTTCTGAAGATGGTCGGCCAGAGGCGCGGACTTCTGGACTATCTGAAGAAGACGGATCTGGAAGGCTACCGTGCTTTGATCGAGAAGTTAGGAATCAGAAAGTAGCTGCGGCCTTGTTAGGGTGGAGGCTTTTCTCCACCCTATCTTTGCATTTCGAATAGAATGCAGGGAAGGGCGCAGGGGCGGGCTCATCCGCCCGGATATGTTATGTTATCCACGCAGAAGTAGTTCCGAGACCGCTGAAAAGCGTATCGCTGTCGTTGTCAGGCCGGGCGGTCTGCCGGCGGTCGTCCTGAAGAGGCGGTACATTTTTCAGTAGTTTCGGCGCCTTCTGCGGGAAATATAGAATTCAGAGAAGGAGAGTAATACCATGTACAAAAGTTTTTCCATGGAACTGGCAGGCAGGACGCTGACCGTTGATATCGGCAGAGTCGCCAAGCAGGCCAACGGCGCGGCGTTCATGCATTACGGCGACACCACCGTGCTTTCCACGGCGACGGCGTCTGATAAGCCGAGGGACGGCATTGATTTCTTCCCGTTGAGCGTCGAGTATGAGGAGAAGATGTATGCGGCCGGCAAGATCCCCGGCGGCTTTAACAAGCGCGAGGGCAAGGCCAGCGAGAACGCGGTCCTGACCTCCCGCGTTATCGACCGCCCCATGCGGCCGCTGTTCCCGAAGGATTACCGCAACGACGTGACGCTGAACAATCTGGTCATGAGCGTGGATCCGGAGTGCCGTCCGGAGCTGGTGGCGATGCTTGGTTCCGCCATCGCGGCGTGCATTTCCGATATCCCGTTTGACGGTCCCTGCGCCATGACCCAGGTGGGCATGGTGGACGGCCAGTTCATCATCAATCCCTCCCAGACCGAGTGGAAGGAGGGCGATCTGAACCTGACGGTAGCGTCCACCAGGGAGAAGGTCATCATGATCGAGGCAGGAGCCAACGAGATCCCGGAGGCCACCATGATCGAAGCGATCTACCGCGCCCATGAGGTGAATCAGGTGATCATCCGTTTCATCGATTCCATCGTAGCCGAGGTAGGCAGGGCAAAGCACACGTATGAGAGCTGCGCGATCCCGGAGGAGCTGTTCGCGGCCATGAAGGAGATCGTGACGCCGGAGGAGATGGAAGAGGCCGTTTTCACCGACGAGAAGCAGGTGCGCGAGGAGAACATCCGTCAGATCACCGAGAAGCTGGAAGAAGCGTTCGCGGATAAGGAAGACTGGCTGGCGGTTCTCGGCGAGGCTGTCTACCAGTACCAGAAGAAGACGGTCCGCAAGATGATCTTAAAGGATCAGAAGCGTCCCGACGGGCGTAAGATGGATCAGATCCGCCCGCTTTCCGCCGAGGTCGATATCATCCCGAGAGTCCATGGCTCCGCCATGTTCACCCGCGGCCAGACCCAGATCTGCAACGTCTGCACGCTGGGACCGCTGTCCGACGCCCAGAAGCTGGACGGCCTGGATGAGAATGAAGTCAGCAAGCGCTATATGCATCATTATAATTTCCCGTCCTACTCGGTAGGCGAGACCAAGCCCAGCCGCGGACCGGGCCGCCGCGAGATCGGCCACGGCGCGCTGGCGGAGAGGGCGCTGCTTCCGGTGCTTCCCAGCACGGAGGAGTTCCCCTACGCGATCCGTACCGTATCGGAGACCTTTGAGTCCAACGGTTCCACCTCCATGGCTTCCACCTGCGCGTCCTGCATGTCCTTAATGGCGGCCGGCGTGCCGATCAAGAAGATGGTAGCCGGTATCTCCTGCGGTCTGGTGACCGGCGAGACCGACGACGATTTCGTGCTGCTGACCGATATCCAGGGACTTGAGGATTTCTTCGGCGATATGGACTTCAAGGTGACCGGTACCGTGGACGGCATCACCGCGATCCAGATGGATATCAAGATCCACGGCCTGACGAGGCCCATCGTTGAGGGCGCCATCGCCCGCTGCCGTGAGGCCAGGCTGTTCATCATGGATACCTGCATGAGGCCGGAGATCTCCGAGCCCAGGCCTGAGCTGAGCCCGTACGC
>CANREE010000097.1 GCA_947629545.1 uncultured Lachnospiraceae bacterium
GAGCGGTTCCACCGCTCCCACGGAAAGCTGGCCACCATTACCACCGCTACCCTGGCGCAGACCAAAGGCGTCCTGAATGTGAACGCAGAGGGCGATGTGTTGGCCTTCCGCGAAAAGAAGGATGAGGACGCCGCGCTGATCAACGGCGGCTTCATGGTCATGGAGCCGGGCATCTTCGACTATATCGAAGGCGACGCCCAGATGGACTATGATCTGCTCAGACATCTGGCGGAGCTGGACCAGGTAAAGGCTTACCAGCACACCGGATTCTGGCAGTGCATGGACACCCAGCGGGAGAAGAAGAAGCTGGATGAGATGTGCCGCCGCGGCGAGATGCCGTGGAAGGTGTGGTAACCGTTTTGGGAGCGTTTTCGCGGCCGGCTGCATTTTCATTTTGTCGCTGCCATAAATATCAATGCCGCCGTATCCGCCGGGAATCCCATATACCGGGATATATCTGGCTTTAATATGCTCTCCGCCTGCCCCGTTGGTCAGCTGTCCGACCGCATAAGAGACAAAATAGAGGGATGAAGCCCTGCCGATCTACTCCGCGGAATACCTACCCTGTCTCTATTATCTGCGGTGTAACCGCTCCCAATGTATTTCTCGCAAAATAGACCGCCAGCTATGCCGCCGAACACAGGGAGCCGATGCAGACCGTATTTATAATCTTTTTGTCCTTTTTAGTAATCTGATATTTCGCATTTTCATCCCCCCGCCCCCCGCAGGTTGTTACCGTTACAATCTATATCTTAATCATTTTTTCTATGAAAATCATGGAAAATATGCCTGCGAACATGCGAATAAGTGCTTGTTTATTTCATTTCCCCACAAATAATTTCACGGTTTAAATCAATAAATTATTGACAAGTGATTCCTGTTGTCATAGAATAGTAAGGCGCACGGATCAGACCGGCGAATCCATGGGAAACCAAACGGCCGGCGAATCCGGCAGCGAGGGAGGACAACGATTATGATCATTATTATGAAACCCAACGCTTCCGGGGAAGCGATCTCCAAAGTCACAAAACTCATCGAATCCAGAGGCCTTCAGGCCCATCTCTCCCACGGCGACGAAGTTACGATCGTAGGCGTCGTGGGCGATAAAACAAAGCTCGGCGGCATCAATTTCGAGGTCACCGAGGGCGTGGACCGGGTCGTCAGTGTCACCGAGTCCTACAAACTGGTCAATAAGAAGTTCCATCCGGAGGACTCGGTCATTCCGGTGGGGAACACGACGATCGGGCCGAAGACCTTCACGGTCATGGCCGGCCCCTGCGCTGTCGAAAACAGGGAGATGCTGCTTGCAAGCGCCGAGACGGTAAAGAAAGCGGGCGCCACATTTCTGCGCGGCGGCGCGTACAAACCCAGAACTTCGCCTTACTCCTTCCAGGGTCTGGAAGAAGAAGGTCTGAAATATATGAAAGAAGCGCGCGATGCAACCGGGCTGAATATCATCAGCGAGGTTACCAGTCTGCGGGCATTGGAGACCGCGGTCAAATACGTGGACATGCTGCAGATTGGCGCGCGGAATATGCAGAACTTCGAGCTGCTGAAAGAGGTCGGCCGCTCCGGCGTGCCGGTGCTTCTGAAACGCGGACTGGCCGCCACGGTCGAGGAATGGCTGAACGCCGCAGAGTATATCATTTCCGAAGGGAATCCGAACATCGTGCTCTGCGAACGCGGCATCCGCACCTATGAGAGAAGCACGCGCAATACGCTGGATCTGAGCGCCGTTCTGACGGTCAAGGCCAAGAGCCATCTGCCGATCATCGTCGATCCGAGCCACGCCACCGGCGTGCGGGCCTATATCGAACCGTTGTCCAAAGCGGCCGCGGCGGTGGGCGCCGACGGCATCATGGTAGAGGTGCATCCGTGTCCGTCCTGCGCCATGTCGGACGGCCCCCAGTCGCTGACCTTCGAGCAGTTTGAGACCATGATGCAGCACCTGAAGCCGTATGTGGAACTGGCGGGGAGAGCGTGATTTCAGTCCCCGCTGCAAATAATAACAGGAGATTTTCATCATGAATACGATAACCGCTGTACCAAAAACAGATTCCATCTTCGGCTTCATCGGCCTCGGCCTTATCGGCGGCTCCATCGCCAGAGGCATCAAGCGGAGGCGTCCGGATGTGACCGTTATGGCTTATATGCGCACACGCGCGAAGCTGGAGCAGGCCAAGGCCGACGGCATTGTGGACGTGATTCTCCCCGGCATCGGTGAAGAACTGCGGCTGTGCGATATCATTTTCCTGTGTACGCCGGTGGAGTATAACGCGGCGTATCTGGAGCAGATCCGGCCTCATCTGAAGCCGGGGGCCATCATCACGGACGTGGGCAGCACGAAAACGGACATCCACCGTCAGGTCACGGAGCTTGGCATGGAAGACGTATTCGTGGGCGGCCATCCGATGGCCGGCTCAGAGAAGACCGGCTATGAGAATTCCACCGACCATCTGCTTGAGAATGCCTACTACATCGTCACCCCAACCGCCGCTTCGACGGAAGAAAATGTACAGCGTCTGGTCAGTGTCGCCGAAACGGTAGGCTCGCTCCCGATCATTCTGGATTACCGCAGACATGATCAGATCACGGCGGGGATCAGCCATCTGCCCCATGTGATCGCCTCCAGCCTCGTAAATCTGGTAAAAGATTCCGACAGCGAGGACGGCATGATGAAACGGCTGGCGGCCGGCGGTTTCAAGGACATCACAAGAATCGCCTCCTCTTCCCCCGAGATGTGGGAACAGATCTGCGTTACCAACCGGGAGAATCTGGCGCAGATGCTTCGGCGCTACATCCGGTCGCTGGAAGACGTGGCTGCAGAACTGGAACAGGCGGACGGACAGTCGCTTTATGATCTGTTCGCCACTTCGCGCGAGTATCGGAACAGCTTCTCCGAAAAGGCCCGGGGCGCCATTGCGCCGGAGTATTCCTTTACGGTGGATATCGTGGATGAGGTAGGCTCCATCTCGACGCTTTCGGTGATCCTGGCATCCAAGGGAATCAGCATCAAGAACATCGGAATCAACCATAACCGGGAGCACGGTGAAGGGGCGCTGCGGATCGAGTTCTACGAGCAGAGCGCGATGGAGCAGGCCTGGGATATATTGCAGAAATATCATTATGAACTGATGCGGTAGACAAGGAAGGCAGACAAGGAAGAATCATCACTGACCGACAGAAAGGATATAACCTTTATGAAATTTTCCAGATGCAATGGGTTGCATGGTGAGGTTACCATACCCGGAGACAAGTCGATTTCCCATAGAAGCGTCATGTTCGGGTCAATCGCGAAGGGAACCACGGAGATTCACAATTACCTGCAGGGCGCGGACTGCCTGTCCACGATCTCCTGTTTTCAGAAAATGGGAATTGAAATCGAAAACCGCGGCGATATCGTGCTGGTTCACGGCAAAGGCCTGCGGGGACTTTCACGGCCCACGGAGGTCCTGGACTGCGGCAACAGCGGGACTACCACGCGGCTGATCTCCGGAATCCTTTCGGCCCAGGATTTTGACGTAACCCTGACCGGCGACGCTTCGATTCAGAAACGGCCCATGAAGCGGATTATGGAACCGCTGTCCCTGATGGGCGCCTCCATCGAAAGTATCAATGGGAACGGCTGCGCGCCGCTTAAGATCAGCGGACGAAAGCTGCACGGAATCTCCTATACATCAAAGGTCGCTTCCGCCCAGGTGAAGTCCGCGATCCTTCTGGCCGGACTTTACGCAGACGGGGAAACGAGAGTGACAGAACCATATCTCTCGCGAAACCACAGCGAGATCATGCTGAAATACTTCGGGGCGGATGTACGGACGGAGGCGGCAGGTTCGGCTACCGCAGAGTCGGCGAACAGCTTCACTCCGGCCACCACAAGGCAGGCGGACAGCTCCACCCCGGCAGACGTTTCCGGCCGGACGCCGCTTTCCGCCGGCAGCGCTACCGCCATCATTCAGCCCGCCGAAGAGCTTCACGGCAACCTGGTGGAAGTTCCCGGCGACATCTCTTCCGCCGCTTTCTTCCTCTGCGCAGGACTCATGGTGCCGAATTCGGAGATCCTGATCCGGAATGTAGGCATCAATCCCACCCGCGCCGGTATCCTGAATGTGATCAGCGACATGGGCGGCGATATCACCCTGTTAAATGAACACGCCGGCTCCGGAGAGCCGACGGCTGATATTCTGGTACGTTCCTCTTCCCTTCACGGCACAGTGATCGGCGGCGCCGTCATTCCGACGCTGATCGATGAACTGCCGGTGATCGCCGCGATGGCCTGCTTCGCGGACGGCACCACGGTGATCCGCGACGCGGCGGAACTGAAGGTAAAGGAATCCGACCGCATCGCCGTTATGACGGAGAATCTGACCGCTATGGGCGCAGATGTGACGGCGACCGATGGCGGAATGATCATCCGCGGCGGGCGGCCGCTGCATGGGGCCGTCATCGACAGCCATCTGGACCATCGGATCGCCATGACCTTCGCCGTCACCGGACTGTGCGCCGACGGCGAGACGGATATTCTGGGTGCTGAGTGCGTGAATATCTCATGTCCGCGGTTTTATGAGGATCTGAAGCGGCTAATCAGGTAACTGCCTCCCTGTTCCCGGTTCGGGTGTTATTGCAGGATGCTGAAACATCATTTTGAAGGCTTTCAGCATGCTGAACCGGTAAGAACATTCAAATACCTTTCTGACATTACAAAAAAGACATGTGCCGGTACGATTCAACCACACATGTCTTTTCGTTATATCAGTATGACAAAACATATAGGTCGGACAGACTATCCGCCTGCCGGAAACTCGTTCTCATTCACTCCCGCGGAATCATCCGCCCGCCGTACTGAATCGCGTACAGCCCGCGCGCTTCCGTCTCGATCAGCTTCACAAAGGTATCCGTATATTGATTGCGGACGATTGCCGTCCTCGGCCCGGTGGGGAAGAGATGCTTCTCCTCGCCGTCGGTCCTGGCGCCGATGCGTCCGTCTTCTTTTGCGTAAAGCTCTACGATCGTGCCTTCTCCGGACACATACCGCCCCACGGCCTTCCGGACCGTCTCCGCGCTCCAGACCGTCTCTCTCCAAGGAGCTCTGGCATTCACCGGGCAGTCTCCGTTATACGCCTTCATGAATGCATCGGAAACAGCGCCGACCGGCACATCCAGCGTATTGCAAAGAACGATCACCGCGGCCTCGGACTCATAGGAGAATGCGATATTCGAGGAAACGCCCGGCAGGCTTCCGCCGTGCTCGATCACCTTCATATCCCCAAGCTGCTTCATCTCCAGACCGTAGCCGTAGTTCTCAAATGTATTGCACGGAATCCGGGGCTTCACCATCTCCCGCACATGATACTGGCTCAAGACCCGTACGCCCTCCGGCGACCGGCCTTCGTTCAGATACATGGTCAGGTATTTCTTCAGATCGTTCAGCGTGGATTTCATGGAACCGCCGCCGTGCAGGACAAAAGCGTCGTCATGGTAATCCCGGTGCCCCTTCATGACGCCGTCCGTCTTCTGGTAAAGCGTCGCCGCATTCTCATCAACGGCAGGACGGACGAAATCACAGAAGCTTCGCTCCATCCCCAGAGGCTTCAGGATATTCTTCACCAGATACGCCGCGTAGGACTTCTCGCCGCCATAACGGCGAATGATATCCGACAGCACTGCGAACCCGTCGTTGCAATAACTGTAATTCTCGCCGGGCCGGCCGTTCAGGCCGTTCTCCTCCGTCAGGCTGTCCAGACGGCCGGCCACCAGACGGATACCCTCCTCGGCCAGTCCCTCATGATAGGCGAAATCGCCGTCCACAGCTTCATCCAGCCCCATCTTCTTCGCGATATCTCCCACCAGGATCCGGGGCTGCGGAAAGAAACCGCCGCTGTGGCAAAGCAGATGGCGGATCAGCACCGGCGCGCTCTGGTTCTTATTCGTAAATTCCGGGACATACCTGCTGACAGGGTCGTCGATACTCAAGATTCCCATCTCTTCCAGCTGCAGGATCGCCATCGTCGTAAAGGACTTGGTCACGGAGGCGATACCGAAAATGGTATCTCCGTCGATCTCCTTCCCTGAATCCAGATCGCGCACGCCCCAGAAACGCTCATACTGCGTCTTCCCATTCTTATCCACGACCGCCACGGCGATGCCGCAGGCGTCATAATCCTTTTTGATCGATTCCGTCAGCTGCTCAGCCAGCAGCAGGTTGGATTCCATTAACCGGTTCATCGCATTGTTCTCCTTCTTTGACCTGAAAAATACCGCGGCAGGCGCCGACTTCTTCATAGCACAGATACGGGCAGGGTGTCACTGGCGGCCTGCCTGCCGTCAGTCCGCAAACAGCACCAGCTTCGTAACCATATCGTATTCATCCGTCCAGATCAGACAGCGGGAACCGTCCCGAATATCTTCCGTTGTCACAATGTTCCGCGTCAGATACGGCAGCACTTCCACATCGTCCGTAAGCATATAGTCCTGCTCGCCGTAGGCGTCCAAAAGCTTCCCGTTATCCGTTTCCATGACCGCATCGGCAGCAAATACAAACGCGGGCGCTTTAAAATCCTCCGGGATCTTCACGACCACCGCGTAGGCCGTCGTCTGAGGCGGCAGGGACATCGTCATGGCCGGACCGAGATAGGCCACAAAACTTTCCCCTTCTTCCAGATCGGACAGTTCCACCGGCAGACCGTTTACCGCGTCCACGACCACCGAATGCTCCGGGTCGATATGAATGATCATCTCTCCGGGAGACGACACGTCCGACTGATTATCCACAGTAATCTCATCGCCTTCCGCGCTGACAATGCTGCCCCATACCTTCACAGGCGCCTGTACATCCATCTCTTCCCCGGCCGGCACCGTCTCCGCTTCTGTCTCGGACGTATCGGCAATGTCTCCGTGAGCCGTCATTGTGTCCTTATCAAACCACACCGAGCCGGGAGCCGCCGACAGATCCGCCGTCTCAGAGCCGTTCTCCGCCCCTGTCTCCGCTGCCGTCGTCACAGTGACCATTTCCACTGTCGTCGTCTCCTCCGCGGAAGAGCCCGCCGCAGCCGCATTGTTTCGTCCGCAGCCGCCGGTGACCAGCATGACCCCGGTCAGTCCCACGGCAAGTATCACCACATAATTTCTTCTCATTTCATTCCCCATCCGCCGCCCAGTATGACGGCGCCTTTCCATAAGATTCGATCAGCCATCCGCAGCCCCATCCCTTCCCAGCCGCGCCTTCCTGCTGTCTGTAACCATTATATATGCTTCCGACAGAAATAGCCATTACAAGCATATGAAGATTTCTTACGAAATCCTTTGCTTTCCCTAGTCCATACGCGGCATGGGCGCCCAACCGAAATCATGAAATTTACCGATTGCAATATTTTACAGATATGCTATACTGTTGCATACGGATCAATTTCCGATATGATTTACCGAACAGTTCTGAGAGGAAATACAGTTATGCATTCGATTGGAATCGTCACTGACAGTCACAGCGGGATCGGCCGGGAACTGGCCGAAACGCTCGGCGTTATGGTTCTCCCCATGCCATTTTATGTAAATGAAGAATGCTATTACGAAGAAAGCACCATTACCCGCGGGGAATTCTTCCGCCTGCAGGAAAACGGCGCCACCGTCACCACATCCCAACCGTCTCCGGCGTCGGTAATGGAGATCTGGGACAGGGCTTTAAATCGATATGAAAAGATTCTCTACATGCCGATCAGCAGCGGCTTAAGCGGTTCTTGCGCCGCGGCCCAGGCACTGGCGGACGACGAGCCCTATGCGGGTCGTGTGTTGGTCGTGGATCACGGACGGGTGTCCACACCGCTGGTACGGATGATTATGGACGCTCTGGAACTGATACGCGAAGGCCTGACCGCAGAAGAGATCAGGGAAATTCTGGAAAAACACAGATCAGACATGGTCATTTATCTCGGCGTGCAGACGCTGGAATATCTGAAGCGGGGCGGACGCATCACGCCCGCGACGGCGGCGCTGGGGACGCTTCTGAACATCAAACCGGTCCTGCAGCTGGATACAGAAACCCTCGACGCCATTAAGAAATGCCACGGCTTTATCAAAGCGAAGCATTTTATGATCGAGACGCTGAAACATGACCTGGAAACACGCTTCAAAGAGCCGTACGAGGCAGGAAATGTCCATCTGCTGGCCGCCTCCAGCGCCATGCCGGAAGAGACCGCCGAGTGGGTGGACGAAATCCGGGCCACATTCCCGGGCCATGACGTACTGAGCGGCAATCTGTCCCTGGGGATCTGCTGCCATACCGGCCCCGGCGCGCTGGGAATCGGCTGTTCCTGCAGCCCGAAGCTTGGATAAAACGAAGCGGAATACCCATCAGAAAAGCAGCCGCAGAATCCCATCCGCGGCTGCCTGTATTTCCATGCAAGCAAGGTGCCAGTGACGCCTTGCTTGTATTTCCATGCGAGCAGGGCGCCAGTGACGCCTTGCTTGTATTTCCATGCGAGCAGGGCGCCAGTGAACGCCGGGTGTCATAAGACAGTTTTATCAAGTTTTGCAGGGACGGCATGATTTCTGTCATGCCGATTCCTGCCTTTCCTGT
>CANREE010000098.1 GCA_947629545.1 uncultured Lachnospiraceae bacterium
TCGCCTTCTTCCACCAGCGCGATGGGGCCTCCCGCCTGGGCTTCGGGGGAACAATGTCCGATCACAGGACCGGTGGATGCTCCGGAGAAACGCCCGTCCGTGATCAGTGCAATGCTCCGTCCTAATTCCGGATCCGACGAGATCGCTTCGGAGGTATAGAACATTTCCGGCATTCCGGAACCTTTTGGCCCTTCATAGCGGATGAACACCGCGTCGCCGGGCTTCACCCTGTGATGGAGAACGGCATCGATGCATGCTTCCTCGCTGTCAAATGGCCGGGCGTTCAGAACGGCGGAAAACATTTCTTTCGGGCATGCGGTATGCTTGATCACAGCGCCCTCAGGGGCCAGATTGCCTTTAAGAACGGCAATGGAACCGTCAGTCCCGATGGCCTGATCATAATGCCGGATGATATCCGTCCGTTTGAGGTTAAGGCCATACTTATGGTTAGCCTCGTCGAGCCATTTCTGACAGCGGTCATAAAAACCGTTTTGCCTAAGCTCTGCCAGTTTTTCCCCCAGCGTCTTCCCGGTGACCGTCATGGCGTCCAGATGAAGCACATTTTTGATCTCTTCCATGATTGCCGGAACGCCCCCGGCGTAATAGAAGAATTCGGCAGGCCAGCGGCCGGCAGGACGGACATCCAGCAGATAATGGGCGCCCCTGTGGAGGCGGTCGAAGGTATCTCCTGTGATCTCGATGCCGAATTCATGAGCGATGGCCGGTAAATGAAGCAGACAGTTTGTGGAGCCGGAGACAGCGGCGTGAACGAGGATCGCATTTTCAAAGCTGTCCATGGTTACGATATCGCCCGGACGCATATTTTCCATAGCAGCCAGCCTTACCGCCAGTTTTCCGGCTTCTCTGGCGTACTCAATTAAATCGGGGCTGGAAGCGGGCAGAAGGGCGGAACCGGGCAGGGCAAGGCCGAGGGCTTCGGCCATAATCTGCATCGTGGAGGCAGTCCCGATGAAAGAGCAGGCACCGCAGCTCGGGCAGGCGTTGCGCTTCGCCCAATTCAGCTTTGCCTCGCTGATCTCGCCGCGTTCATACCTGGCGGAATACATTCCAAGCTGCTCCAGTGTGAGCAGTTCGGGCCCTGCGGCCATAGTTCCCCCTGTAACCACCACGGAAGGGATGTTTACGCGGGCCAGGCCCATCAGATTGCCGGGAAGTCCTTTGTCGCAGCTCGCGATAAAGATGCCGGCGTCAAAAGGCGTAGCACTGGCCTGAATCTCGATCATATTTGCGATCATCTCTCTGCTTGCCAGAGAGAAATTGATTCCGTCCGTGCCCTGGCTTTCTCCATCACACATATCCGTACAATAATATCTGGCGCCGTGGCCTCCGGCTTGTGCAGCTCCTTCTCTTGCCGCCTCCACCAGCTTGTCCAGATGTCCGGAGCCGGGATGACTGTCCCCAAACGTACTTTCAATAAATACCTGCGGCTTTCCGAGGTCTTCCTCTGTCCAGCCTGTTCCCAGACGGAGCGGATCCATTTCCGGAGCAAGCCGGCGCATTTTCTGACTGTTCAGCATAGGGCGATTCCTTCCTTTCTGCTTGTTTTCTGTATTCGGTCGGAGTCATCCCAAAATGTTTATGAAATATCTCCGCAAAGTAGCTCGCGCTTCCAAAGCCCACTGACACAGCGATCTCCGTAATGGATTGATTACTGGCCCGCAGAAGATTCAGGCTCCTTCCTAAACGATAGCGGTTGAGGTATGTATTTGGAGACTGGCCAAAAAATTTCGCGAATAACTTGCAGCATTTACTCTGGCCCACCGCTCCGGAAAGGGCAATTTCCTGAAGTGAAATTTTCTGAGCATAGTTTTTCTGGATAAAACCGGCCATGTTTCTCACCGCTGCCAGATCGCCGCTTTCGGCATTGGCGGTATAGCCCTCTGAAGATATATTTTCATACAGCAGGGACCATATTTCTGAAAATGCGGACAGTACTTTCAGCGGAGTCGCCCGCTGGCCCTTGTTCCGGTCCATCTCATAGATCCCCTTTAATACATCCCGCTGCCATTGAATATCAGGGTCAAGGAAGATATACGGAACGTTATGGTTACGGATGACCGGCAATATAAAATCCTGTTCGTAGGCGGGCGATGGGCAAAGGATCACAGGATGGAGGAGGGTGCAGATAAAACCGCATTCTGTTTTAGAAGCGGAAAATCCGAAATGCATCTGTCGTGAATTGATAAAAATCCCCTCACCCATATGTAAAGTAATGATTTCTCCATTTACGTTATAGTCCATTTGCCCGTCCAGAACAGCGATCAGTTCGATGTCGTCATGCCAATGGCTGGGGGCCGTATAGTCGGGATAACGGGAAAGAATGCCCCGACGTATGTAAATGGGATAAGATATGTTGTCATACTGCACGTTCTCAGACCGGTCATCTTTCAGGGCTATCAGGGCGGACATACATTCACCTCGCAGGATTGTTATTGAAACAGACAGGTTTTTGATAGAAATCCTTTAAAATCCACTTTATAATTATATTTTAGTATTTGTACCATGTCAAGGGGACAAGCCCGGCTTTCATAATTGGCGAAAGGATTCCATGAAACTTAAGTTCGGAAAAATAGAAAGTAAACCTTCTTCGGATGATTTCTTTGCGAAGCTGCTGTCCATCGTGCTTCCTGTCGCCTTTCAGCAGTTCATGCTCGCCCTGGTCAGCGCCTCCGACGCGCTGATGCTGGGGAAGCTGACGCAGGACGCTCTTCCGGCGGTGTCGCTGGCAAGTCAGGTGTTTGACACTTCTTTTAAATTCCCTAATCGCCAAAATCCTTCATCCAAGCCATTTATGGCTTATTTTTTGTTAAAAAAGAGAGAGACTTGAAATATAAGATGTCCCATGTTAGAATATCATTACTAAAAAAGTGCAAATGCACAAAAAGGGAACGACATGTGGTATGAATATATCGTTGTAACGCTTGCGGCGGCACTGGCGGGTATAGGAACAGGCCTGGTGGGGTTAAGCGCGGCGACTGCAATGGTTCCTCTTATGATCGTGCTGTGTCCGACTTTCGGCGGTGAACATGGCGCTTATATGGCAACGGCGATTGCTCTTGCCAGCGACATACTCGGCTCGGCCGTTACGACCGGCGTTTACGCAAAAAATAAAAAGATCGACTTAAAGCACGGCTGGCTGATCGCCGCCTGCATTATCGGCATGTGTACGGTCGGTTCGATCGCGGCTTACTTTACGCATCAATCGGTACTGGGCGGTTTCTCACTGCTTCTCTGTGTTGCGATCGGTATTCGCTTTCTTGTAAAACCCGACTCTAAGGAACGCCCCGAAAAGGACGGCAAGGTTAAACTGACCTTCAGGGAGATCGCGGTTTCTCTGTTTTTTGGCTTGACCATCGGTTTTGGAACCGGATTCTTCGGTTCCGGCGGCGGCATGATGATGCTGATCGTGTTTACCGCAATGCTCGGCTATGAGCGAAAAACCGCGGTCGGAACTTCAACCTTTATTATGACATTCACGGCATTGATCGCCTCGGTCAGCCATATTCTCATTGAGCCGACCATCGTTCTTGAATGTTGGGATTTCCTTTTGCTCGCTGTTGTGGTTGCGACACTGTTTTCGCTTATCAGCGCCAGGTTTGCAAATAAAGTGAACAGTAAGATCGTAGGGTATGTCACGGGAGTTATATTACTTGTACTCGGTCTTTCCATGATCGTCATTAACAATCTCGAAAAGATCAATTTGGAATATCTACTTGAGTTCCTTAGGACGTTAGGTATCTATTTGGGATGCATAGCAGCCATGGCGTCGATCCTGATCGTTATCCGTTTTACTGTGAAGGTCCCCGATTATGTGTTTAGAAAGCTGCTGCATATAGTCGCTTTTACTTCCATTCTGCCGCTTGCTTACAGCACGAACATCTGGTGGATCGCCGTTGCGGTGGAGGTCTTTTTCCTCATCCTTGTGATCGCGGTGCTCCGGTTCTTTGAAAAATATCCTTTTTATAAGGAATTGTTTGTTGAAAAAGCCAGGCACGAGGTGATCATCAGCTTTATCGCCCTGTTCAGCATGATAGCGCTTATGCTGTCAGTCTTTTGGGGCGGGCTTGGCGCCGAGCATAAATACATAGCAGTCGCCGCAATTATGGCCTGGGGTCCCGGAGATGCGGCCGCCGCCATCGTGGGAAAGAATTTCGGAAAACATAAACTGCAGGGCAAAATGATCGAAGGTACCAAATCAGTCGAGGGAAGCGCCAGTATGGCCATTACATCATTTGTCTGTGTTTTGCCGATCCTGCTTTTGATGTCGTATCATCCGTGGTACATATCGTTGGCTTTTGCCGCAGCAATAGCGCCGGTCGCTTCGCTTACTGAACTCTTTACGAAAAAAGGGTGGGATACCATCACGGTTCCGATCGTTTCGGCGCTCGTGTTGTGTTTGTCGCTGATTTGGGGTTAACCAAAAGTGGTTTTTCGTATAAGTTGTTTTTTCATTCACCATTAGTTTCCTTTATTTTCAATTCAGCAAGCATAAGTCGCTCTAAACGTGAAATATCTGGAAATACAACCTTCTTCCCCCGGGCATGAAGTTGCCGGAGCTGTTTCATATTTGTGCTGACTGCCCGATGGATAGAATGTTTTACGGGGACAGGGTTGTTATTACGGGTATGTATGTGGTCGAGATAGTATTCTGTTACCGGAAACATGTTCTGCAGCAGAAAGGCTGCTTTCTAAATCATAGTCTCCCCACCGTTCAGATAAAAATAGCCCTACCTTTCGATAGGGCTTGATTTTCGAGCCGGACATTTATTAGACGCCTCCGGTGAGCGAACAATATTTTCAGGCCGTTCATTTATAGGCCGCCAGCGGTGAGCGGACAATATTTTCGATGATGAATCGCTCCCTCATCATTACTATCATTATACGCAGGCTATGAAAATATGTCAATTCTTTTTAGAAAAATCAGTTTTCTCTAATCCTTTATTATCGTGGAGAGGTTTTACACAAAAAGCAGTGTCCTCACGCACCTGAGGCCAGCCGCCGCTCCGGCGGCCTGGTACGATGGATAAAAGAATATAAAATATTACTGCCGGGAGAACGGCTGAAAATAAACGATTGCAATCTGCGCTGATTGGATGTATCATATAGGAAATGGGACAGAGAGGTTCAGACTTCTCTGTCCTGTTCTGTATTTTTACCGCAGCTTTTGATGAAAAGGGGGAGTAAATATGGCGGCCTTTGACCCGATCTCAAGCGGCTGTCCCGGCATGGATCAGATCCTGGATCACATCCGGCTGGGAGATAATGTGGTCTGGCAGGTATCCGGCATCGATGAGTTTAAGCTGTTCGCCGAGCCGTTTGCCCGGCAGGCGGTGGCCGACGGGCGCAATATCGTCTACATCCGCTTCGCCCAGCATGAGCCGGTCCTCACCGACCTCACCGGAATCGACGTGCGCCGGTTTGACCCGGAGGAGGGCTTTGAGAGCTTCACCGTCAAGCTTCACGACGAGATCACCCGCCGGGGGCGGGACGCCTTCTATGTGTTCGACTGCCTGTCCGAGCTCCAGTCGGCCTGGTACACCGATCTGATGATGGGAAACTTCTTCCGGGTCACCTGTCCCTACCTGTTTGAACTGGACACGGTGGCCTACTTTCCTCTGATCCGCGGACGCCACTCCTTTGACGCGGTGGCACGTATCCGCGATACCACCCAGCTTTTGCTGGACGTGTGCTCCGCGGGGCGGTACGTCTACCTCCATCCCCTCAAGGTGTGGAACCGGTACTCCAACCGAATGTTCCTGCCGCACTGCTTCGACACCCAGACCGGCGCGTTCTCCACCGTCCGGGACGGGGTGGGCACCAGCCGCTACTATCAGGCCCTTCAGCGGATGGAGGCGGCGAATCAGGACCAGAACTACGACAGCTACGACCGGTTTTTCAGCGCCGCCCGCATGGAGTACGCCCATGACGGGAACCTGAGCGCCGGGACCGAGGGCCAGCTCATCGCCAGTATGATGACCAGGGATGATCACCTGCGGGAGCTGGTGCGCCGCTATTTCCACCCGAGGGATTACTTTGCCCTCCGGGACCGGATGATCGGCAGCGGGGCGATCGGCGGCAAGTCATGCGGGATGCTGCTGGCCCGGAAGATCGCCGGGACTGAGCTGCCCGGGGATATGGATGCCCACAGCGAACCCCACGACTCCTGGTACATCGGCTCCGACGTGTACTACACCTATATTGTGTCCAACGACTGCTGGCGGCTGCGCATCCGGCAGCGCACCGAAGCGGAGTATTTCACCGCGGCGGAGGAGCTCAGGCAGCATCTGCTCACCGGCCTGTTCCCGGCCAAGATCCGGGAGCAGTTCCTGACCATGCTGGAATACTTTGGCCAGAGCCCCATCATCGTGCGTTCCTCCAGCTTTCTGGAGGACGGCTTCCACAACGCCTTCGCCGGAAAATACGAGTCGGTGTTCTGCGTCAATCAGGGCGGACTCCAGGAGCGGCTGGAGGCCTTCGAGCAGGCGGTACGCCGGGTATACGCCAGCACCATGGACGTATCCGCCCTGGAATACCGCCGTCTGCGGGGGTTGGAGGATAAAGACGAGCAGATGGCCATTCTGGTTCAGCGGGTGTCCGGCTCCTGGTACGGGCGGTACTTCATGCCAGACGCGGCGGGAGTGGGCTACAGCCACAGCGCCTATAAGTGGTACCGGGACATGGATCCGGCGGCGGGGATGCTGCGGCTGGTGATGGGCCTGGGCACGCGGGCGGTGGACCGCACCCGGGAGGACTACCCCCGGCTGGCCAATCTGGATCGGCCGGCGGCCACCCTCTACACCACCTTTGCCCTGAAGCACCGCTTCTCCCAGCGCTGGGTGGACGTTCTGGACCGGGAGACCAATCAGATCCGGGAGCTGCCTGCGGACCATCTGCTGCCCGATCTGCCCCGGTGGTATCTCAATCAGGTGATGGAACACGACTGGGAGGCGGAGGACCTGCTGCGCCAGCGGGGCTCCAACGCGAACGTGTGGTTTGTCAGCTGCCAGCGGCTGCTGGAGAACAGAGACTTCACCGGCATGATGCGCCGCCTCTTAAAGACCCTGGAGCGGGTCTATCAAAGCCCGGTGGACATCGAGTACGCCGTGAATCTGGACGAGGGCGGGGACTTCGTGGTCAATCTGCTCCAGTGCCGCCCCCTCTATCTGGGGCAGGAGGGAGAGCAGGTGGACATTGAGCATCTGTGCCTTCGGGAGACCCTGTTCGATCTCGTGGATTCCTCCATGGGCCCCTCGGGGGTGCGGGACATCGACGCCGTAGTCCTGGTGGACCCGGAGAAATACTACCGCTATCCCTACGCCCAGAAGTACGACGCGGCGGCAGCCGTAGGCCGGGTGAACCACTGCCTCAAAGAGAAGGGGAAAAAGGTACTCCTGCTGACGCCGGGGCGGATCGGGACCTCCTCCCCGGAGCTGGGGGTGCCGGTGAAGTTTGCGGAGATCGTGGGCTGCACCGCCGTGTGCGAGGTGTCCGACGCCCGGGCGGGCTACCAGCCCGAGCTAAGCTATGGCAGCCATATGTTCCAGGACCTGGTGGAGGCCGAGATCCTGTACGGAGCGGTGTGGAACAACGAGAAGACGCTGGTCTACCGGCCGGAGGCGCTTTATGGTCTGCCGGATCTGTTTCCCAAGATCTGCCCTGACGCGCCGGCGCTCGCCGGGATGATCCGGGTCGCAGAGACCCCGGGGCTGCGGCTGTGGCAGGACGCGGTGTCCGGCCGGGCGGTGTGCGGCTGGGAGTGAGGACTTGACAGGAGGTTATGTGATGCAGCGAAAATATGCGCTTGTAACCGGAACGGACTATATAACGTCCGTGAAAAAGGGGTGCGCGTGATCGCGGTCCATCCGGGACATGTGGCGACTTATATGCGGGGGCATCTGGACACCACGGCAAAGCTTTCGCCGAAGGAATCTGCCGCCGGAATCCTGAATGTGGTGCTTGACAGGCCTCCGGCGGAAAATAACGGCGTGGCTTTTGTGGACTATAAGGGCGATCTGCTTTGCTGGTGAGCGTACCGGAGAAAGGAGAAAATATGCGGAAAAAGATTTTACTGATCGGAAATCATATCACTCGGCCAAGTGACGGTAGTTAGAAACCTATTTTAATTACCCAATCGAAAGCCAACCGCTTGTCGCAGTGCTTCTTTCTGATTTCATTATAGGTTAAACCTGCTGAAATGTCAATACCAACTGAAAGCATTTATAAAATGTCATGTAGGGCAGCAAATATTAAAACAGTCTGCCTCTTGACAAACTAACAGCGTTAGCGTACAATATATTAACGCTGTTAGTTTGTCAAGGAGGAAACTATGGCACGGCAAGGTTTGACCCGCGCGGACGTCATTGGGGCCGCGATAGAAATGATCGAATCGGAAGGGCTGCACAACTTTTCCCTGCGGGAACTGGCTGGCAGACTCCATATAAAAGCAGCCTCTCTCTATAACCATATTCGAAA
>CANREE010000099.1 GCA_947629545.1 uncultured Lachnospiraceae bacterium
TCTGTCAGTCGACGGAAATGTTCTGCCTGACGCTGGAAGAACGGGTGGGGTACGCCCGGTTCGTGAAGGAGAAGGCGACCGGAAGAGTGCCGGTCATCGCGTCCGGGCACATTTCTGATTCCTTTGAGGATCAGGTGGAGGAGCTTAAGGCGGTCGCCGCCACCGGCGTGGACGCGGTGATTCTGATCACCAACCGTCTGGCGCGGCAGGATGAGAGCGACGAGGTCTGGATGGTGAATCTTGAGCGGCTTCTGGCGGCGCTTCCGGAGGAGACCAAGCTGGGCTTTTATGAGTGCCCCTATCCGTATAAGCGGATTCTGACGGCAGATATGATCCGTAAATGCGCCCGTACCGGCCGGTTTTATTTCCTGAAAGATACGTGCTGCGATATCGGGCAGATCCGGGAGAAGCTGAAAGCTGTCGCGGGCACGAATATGAAGCTTTATAATGCCAATACCGCAACCCTGCGGGAGTCGCTTCTGCTGGGGGCGGCAGGTTACAGCGGCGTCATGGCGAATATGCAGTGCAGGCTGTACGCCAGACTCTGTATGGATCTGTCCGGCAGCCGGATGGAGGAATTGTCCGATGCGCTGACGATCTGCGCTTTGATCGAGAGGCAGGTGTATCCGGTAAACGCGAAATATTATCTGCAGCGGTGCGGGCTTCCGATCACCACAGTAACCCGGACGAAGGATCGGGCGCTTCTGGATGAAACGGCGAAGAGCGAGGTGGAGATGTTGGGGCGGATTACGGAGCGGCTGATGGAGAGATATTGCTGAAGTGAATGGAAGTTTTTGCCCGGGATGAGTATGCGGTCAGGGCCGGTGTGCGGACGGGAAGAGTATACAAACTATCATGTGCATGAGGCTAAGCCGGTGACCTGATGAAAGAAGTATAGAGCGGCAGCAGGCGATAGCGGGCGAGACGAGTCCGGGCCTGTGGGAGCGGCCAGTATAAGAAGTTCGGAACGAAGCTCTGAGGGAGTTTTGTCTTAGGAGGTTTTACATAGTTTTATGAATGTACCAAACAGTTTCATCCGCGCGGCGGACCGGTACGGTATCCGGGAGGAAGACATCATCTTCACAGCCGCCGCGGATTTCGATATGGAATACCGTTTCGCGGACAGTATCGCGGCGGTTACGAAGAAACAGCTGATCTTCGCGGCGTACCCTTACCGGGAGAAGCGGGAGTACCGCTTCGGAGGTTACAGCGGCTGGCAGTTAGCGGATACGAAGGAACTTGAAGAGCCGGCGATCCGGCTATGGGATCTTAAGCGGGTCGAGCGGCTGGAGGTGATCCGGGAAGTCAGCTCCGGCGTGCTGATGGCGGTGATCGATGGAACGGAGCAGTGCCTGTGTCATTTCTCCAACACCCGGATGGAAGTCTTCCTGCGGATCTGCCGGATCCTGGGTAAGATCAAGAAGGACGAGGAGATCACGGCCGAAGATCTGGATGTGAAGAAAGGCCGGGAGTGCTGCCCGAAGTGCGGTATGATTTATCCCGACCAGGAGCGGAAGGTCTGTCCCAAATGCATGGACAAGAAATCAATCCTTCTGAGGATTTTGTCGTATTTTAAGCCGTATAAGCTGGCGCTGACGGTGATGATCTTCTGCTATCTGGGAACGGCGGCCGTGAATCTGATCTGGCCGTACTTAAGCGGAACCATTCTCTACGACCGGGTGCTGGCCCGGGACGAGAGCTTTCTGGCGCTTCTGCATCTGCCGGCGGGACGGTTTGTAACCGCGCTTGTAATGCTGGTGATCGCCATCGTCATATCAAAGGTTGCGCTCCAGGCGCTGGGTATCCTGCAAGGCGTGATGACCGCCCGGATTGCCCCGGAAGTGGTGGCTACGCTGAAGAGTCAGGTCTTTGATTCCATGGGGAGGCTGTCGATCAGCTTCTATTCCAGAAGGCAGACCGGAGGCCTGATGACCAGGGTCTCGGACGACGCGGAAGAGATCTCCAGCTTTTTCATCGACGGACTGCCGTATATATTCATCAATGCAGGTATTCTGCTGGCGACCGGCATCATCATGCTCTGCTTAAATCCCCTTCTTGCCGTTGTATCCATGGCTCTCATGCCTGTGCTGGTGGTCATGAGTGCGAAAATGATGCCGCATCTGTGGCATTATTACGGCAAGAGGCACCGGGCCAACCGGCGCTTAAATTCTCAGATGAACGAGAATTTCACCGGCGCCCGCGTGGTGAAGGCGTTCGGCCAGGAAGAGCAGGAAATGGTCCGCTTCTCGTCTAGCAACAAGCGGGTCCGGGGCGCGGAGCTTGATCTGGCGCGCTATGACAACAAATTTTACGCGCTTTACGCCGCTGTGGAGGACACGCTGAGCTTCCTGGTGTGGGCGGTCGGCGGCGCGCTGATCATCAGCGGCTCCAATATGGAAGTCGGCATGCTTCTGACTTTCTCCGGCTATGTGGGGCAGCTGCAGGGACCGCTGGAATTCATGTCCAGGATCGTCCGCTGGTACACCGACTGCATGAATTCGGCCCAGAGAATGTTTGAGATCATCGACGCCGTGCCGGAGGTGAAGGAGTCGCCGGATCCGCTGCGGCCGCAGAGCCTGCGGGGTGAGATCGAACTGAAACATGTGACCTTCAGCTACGAGTCCCACAAGCCGGTATTGAAGGACGTCAGCTTCCATGTAAACGCAGGAGAAGTCTTCGGCATCGTGGGCCGGTCCGGCTCCGGCAAATCGACGCTTGTGAACCTGATCTCCCGCCTCTATGACACGGAGGAAGGCGAGGTGCTGGTGGACGGCGTGAACGTGAAGCAGTACGGCTTTAAGGAACTTCGCAAAAATGTGGCCATGGTGTCTCAGGAGACCTATATTTTTATGGGGACTGTGGCGGAAAATATTGCTTACGCCCGCCCCAATGCCACCCGGGAGGAGATCATCCGGGCGGCGATCCAGGCCAATGCCCATGATTTCATCTGCCGGATGCCGGAGGGCTACGATACGATTCTTGGTTCCTCTCGGCGGGAGCTGTCCGGCGGTGAGAAGCAGCGGATCTCTATCGCCAGGGCGATCCTGGCGGATCCGAAGATCCTGATTCTGGACGAGGCCACGTCCGCCGTGGACACGGAGACGGAGCTGGCGATCCAGAAGTCGCTGGAACGGCTGGAGAAAGGTCGGACGGTGCTGTCCATCGCCCACAGGCTGTCGACGCTTCGCAACGCGACGCATCTGATCGTGCTGGATGAAGGGAAGATCACAGAGTCGGGAACCCATGAGGAACTGCTTGCGAAGAAGGGAACCTATTATAAGCTGAGCGAGCTGCAGACGAAGGCGCTGGCGATGAGAGGAATCGAGTAAAAATATTGTGCGGAGAGAAGGAAATAGAAAGAAGGGATCGATATGCCGCCAATGAGAGAACAGGAACACCAGGATCTGTTGAACTTGCGTGAATTTGATGAAGAAGCGTTGAAAAAAGAGTCGGAGGAGCTTCTGGAAATGCGTCTTCTGACCCGCGACAACGCCCGGTTCGCCCGGACGGGAGGCGGATTCATTTCCCTGAAATACGGGGAAAAGGAGTATTCCCGCGTCGGGGTCTATCTGACGTTTCCGCTGACGGAGCCGGAGGAATTCATCTCGATCCGCGAGGCGGACGAGAAGGCGAAGGAAATCGGCCTGATTGAGAAGCTGTCTGACCTGGACAAGGACCAGCAGGAGATGATCCGGGAACAGATCCGGCTCCGGTATTTCATGCCGGTCATTGAGAAGGTGCTGGACGTGAAGGACGAGTACGGCTACGCCTACTGGAATGTGACCACCGGCTTCGGGGCCTGTCGCTTCACGACCCGGATGAGCGGCGACGCGGTGATCTTTCTGGGGGACAGCCGGCTGATGGTGACGGACATCGACGGGAACCGGTACGAGATCCCGGATTTCTATAAGCTGAGCGTCCAGGAGCGGAAGAAGCTGGATTTGTTCATTTGATGAGAAAGATGCCGGACAGCCATATCGGGTGCTGTCCGGCGGATAGAAAAGCGCTGCTGTCCGGATCGTTAGTTCAGGCAGCAGCGCAGGAAATGAGGCAAGTTACATGAAGTTACTATATACATTAACGCCCGCCCAGACGGCGGCGCTCCATCTTGCGCCCGGCGAGAAGCTGTGGTACTGCGTCCCGGTGGATCTGACGTATGACAATCAGGCGAAGCGGGTCCGCGAGTCCTATACCGACCGGATCTGGCTAGCCGTGACCCAGAAGCGCTTTTTGGTGCTGGACGGCGAGGCGGTGACTGCGTCCTGGGAACTGGCGTCCTGCGAGCGGATCCGCTGCGAGCACCAGGTCCACAGCGGGATCGTGACTGTCCGGACGAAAGCCGGGCAGGAGATCTGTGCGGCCCGGTTCTCCATGCGCCATATCATTCGCGTCTCCTATGTGGCCCGCGGTGCCCAGGCGCTGATGACGGCCCTTGAGGACGGCCGGATCCCCGGCGAGGAGGAGCAGGTCCACAGCCACGAATATGAGCAATACTGTGAGAAATGCGGCCGCGCCCTGCCGGGCACCAGCAGGTGTCCCTACTGTTCGGGCAAAGGCGATATCATGCGCAAATTTTTCACCCTCTGCGGCGGCTATATCGGGAAGCTTCTTCTGATCTCCCTTCTGATGGTCCTTGTGTCCGTGGTGAATCTGCTGACGCCCATGGTTCAGAGGGATTTTATCGACAATGCCCTCGCTACGGGACAGGGAACCTGGCGTGATCTGTGGATCTTCGCAGGCGTCAGCTTCGCACTTCTGCTCCTGCGGATCATTCTGTCGGTGGTGCGTTACTGGAACTGCGCCAAGCTGGGCGCGTCGCTGAGCATGACGCTCCGCCAGAAGCTGTATTACAAGATCCAGAGCCTGTCATTGTCCTTTATCAATAACCGCCGGCCCGGCGAGCTGATGAACCGGGTGTCCAGGGATACCAGGCAGATCCGGCAGTTCATGGAGGATGTGTTCGGCGACATGTTCTCCACGCTTCTGACGATGGTCGTTTCCCTGGTCGTCATGCTGACGATCAGCTGGAAAATGACGCTTCTGTCGCTGGCGTTCGTGGTGCTCGTGTTTGTACTGTTCCGGCTTTTCCATCACCATGTTCATGTGATTTTCCATAAGCAGTGGCTGAAGTCCGACGACTTAAGCAGCAGGCTGCAGGATATCATTTCCGGAATCCGTGTGGTGAAGACCTTCGGCCAGGAGGAGCGGGAGGCGGAGCGGTTTCGGCAGACGGCCATGGATTTCGCGGCGATTTCCCGTAAAAATGAGACCTTCTGGGCTGTGCTTTTCCCGATCATCAGCTTTCTGATGAGCTGCGGGACCTATTTCGCGGTCCTCTTCGGCGGCCTGGATGTGTTAAACGGAAGGATGAGCATGGGCCAGCTGGTTCAGTATATCACTTACTGCGGTTATCTTTTCGGACCGTTAAACTGGATGACCCATCTGCCCAGGGCGGTCATGCAGCTGATCATCAGCCTGAACCGAATCTACGATGTGCTGGATGAGGAGCCGCGGATGGCGGATAAACCGGACGCGAAGGAGTTCCCGATTCAGGGCGCGTTTACATTCGAGCATGTGTCCTTCGGCTACCAGACTTACGAACCGGTTCTGGAGGATATCAATTTCGAGGTGAAGCCCGGGGAAATGATCGGCCTGGTGGGTGCTTCCGGCGCCGGCAAATCCACGCTGATCAACCTGATCATGCGTCTCTACGACGTGGACCAGGGCCGGATCACCATCGACGGCGTGGATATCCGGGATATCAGGATGGAGAGCCTCCATTCCCAGATCGGCGTGGTGCTGCAGGAGACCTTCCTGTTCTCCGGTACGATCCTCCAGAATATCCGTTTCGCACGGCAGGACGCGCCTCTGTCCGAGGTGATCCAGGCGGCCAAGGCGGCCAACGCCCATGACTTCATCTGCAAGACCCCGGACGGCTACAATACCTACGTGGGCGAGCACGGCTACAATCTGTCTGGCGGCGAGCGGCAGCGGATTTCTATCGCCCGGGCGATCTTAAATAACCCGCGGCTTCTGATTCTGGACGAGGCTACGTCGGCGCTGGATACGGAGAGCGAATTCCTGATTCAGCAGGCGTTAAACCGGCTTGTGAAGGGGCGGACCACATTTGCCATCGCCCATCGGCTTTCTACGCTGCGGAATGCGGACCGGCTGGTCGTGATCGATAAGCACGGGATTGCCGAGATCGGCACCCACAATGAGCTGCTGGAGAAGAAGGGAATCTATTACGGGCTGGTGACGGCGCAGCTGAAGATCGCAGAAGGGAAGTAAAGGTTCTGGAGGCATGTTCCCGGGCATATTCCTCGCGCTGCACCGGGGCATGTTCCCGGCGCTGCTGACGCTTGACATCGGCAGAGGAACCTTCTATAATTGTTACCAAAACTACCCGGAAACGCAGGCCGCGCCGATGTACCCTGTGACCTTACGTGAATGGAGAAAGATGAGGTTAAGGTTATGAGGATACGGATTACGGCAGACAGCACCTGCGACCTGACGCCGGAACTGGTTCAGCAGTACGGAATTACGATCACGCCCCTGACGGTGAACTGCGCGGGGACGAGTTATAAGGACGGGGTGGATATTTCCCCGGATGAACTCTACGCGAAGATCAATGCCAGCGGGCAGCTGGGCTCGACCGCCGCGGTAAATGTCCAGGAATATCTGGATGTGTTCGGGAAGCTTCTTGAGGAGTGCGACGCCATCGTGCATTTTACGATCAGCGCAGAGATGTCCTCCTGCTATCAGAACGCGTGCCTGGCCGCGGAAGAACTGGGGAACGTCTATGTGGTGGACAGCCGGAATCTGTCGACCGGCATCGCCCACCTGGTGCTGGACGCCTGCGAGATGGCTGCGGCCGGTACGGACGCCGCGGAGATCAAGAAGACGCTGGACGCCCGGAAGGAGAAACTGGACGTCAGCTTCCTTGTGAGTACGCTGGATTATCTTCGCAAGGGCGGCCGCTGTACGGCGCTGGCGGCGCTGGGCGCAAACCTTCTGAAGCTTCATCCCTGCATCTATGTGAAGGACGGCGTCATGGGCGTGGGCCGGAAATACCGCGGCGCCATGAGGCGCTGCCTGACCTCGTATGTGAAGGATCAGCTTGGGGACATTTCCACGGTGGATACCAGAAGGATTTTCATCACCGATTCCGGTATCGATCAGGAGATCCGCGATGCGGTGGAGGCGGCGGTGCGGGAACTGGCGCCGTTTGAGGAGATCATCCACACGCGGGCCGGCTGCACGGTATCCTGCCACTGCGGGCCGGGGACGCTGGGAATTCTGTTCTACCGGAAGTAAATCTGAAACAGGAAGAGCAGCAGGCGGTTCGCTATGAGCCGCCTGTTTCGGAATGGGATATATTATGCAGCGACTGCATTTTCTGCATGACAGCAGAAGCAGGATGGTGTACAATATAGGAAGCAGAACGTAAAAGCTGTGGACATGGGAGCCGGAACCCGTCCGCATAGGTTTTTCACGGAAAGGAAGGAGATTGAAAGATGAAGATTTACGTGAACGCGAAGGCTGGCTTTGACGGCAACGGAAGCGAGGAAAGGCCCTACCGCCGGATCAGCGAGGCGGCGAAGACGGCGCAGCCGGGAGACGAGGTGCTGGTAGCGCCGGGTATTTACCGGGAGTATGTGGATCCGCAGAACGCGGGACGCGAGGATGCGCGGATTGTATACAAGAGCGTGGAGCCGCTGGCGGCGGTGATCACCGGCGCGGAGGAACTGACCGGATGGACGAAGTACGAGGGCACCACCTGGACGGCCAGCGTGGACAATTCGGTATTCGGCGCTTACAACCCTTATACGACTTATGTCTATGGCGACTGGTATTTCGCGGGGCGCAGCCGCCACACCGGGGCCGTCTATCTGAACGATCAGGCGCTCTATGAGGCGCAGTCCCTGGAGGAATGCCTGGCCGGAGAGGTCTATCCGTGCTCCTGGAACCCGGAGGCGTCCCGGTACAAATGGTTCGCCGTGCAGCAGGATGGACGGACCGTCTTTTACGCGAATTTCCGGGATGCGGATCCGAACAAAGAGAAGGTGGAGATCAATGTCCGCCGGGAGTGCTTCATGCCTTCGAAAACCGGCGTCGGCTATATCACGGTCAGCGGCTTTACGGTGACGAAGGCTGCTACTACCTGGGCGCCGCCGGCAGCCTATCAGGACTGCATGATCGGGCCGCACTGGTCTAAGGGCTGGATCATCGAGGACTGCGACATTTCCAACAGCAAATGCGCCGGCATCGGTCTGGGCAAATACCTGGATCCGGACAACGACCATTATTTTACATACAAGCATCTGAAGAGCCCGACCCAGATGGAGCGCGACGCGGTCTG
>CANREE010000100.1 GCA_947629545.1 uncultured Lachnospiraceae bacterium
CTTTCAGAAGAGCAAATAGCAGAGATTGAAGCTGCAAAAGCAAAACCGATCGTTTATGATGAGGATTCGCCGGAATTAACTCCTGCGATGGAAAAAGCTTTTCTATTGGCGGCGAGAAATCGAAACAGATATAAGAAAGAAATCTCATGAAAGAAAGTCTTCGGCGCAGCCGGCGTAAGCCGGCGGTTTCCGAAGGCTTTTATCTTTCCATGCAAGATGAACGCCAGTGACGGTCTTCTTGTATTGTAAATTTTTCTCCGCTGTGATATATTAAATGAAAATGCGACAGCAGGAGGCAATCAAAATGGATTATAACGCGCTCAGTGAACTGTTATTTCCGGATGTGACCGATACGCCGGAGGCGCTTGAAGAAAAATATCCGCCGCGCAGCCTTCCGGAGGGCGCGGTCGTCAGCCGCATGGGACCGAGCCCCACGGGCTTCGTCCATCTTGGCAATCTGGTGCAGGGGATGACGTCGGAGAGGATGTGTCATCAGTCCGGCGGCGTTCTGTTCCTGCGCGTCGAGGACACGGACAGCAAGCGTGAGGTGCCCGGCGCCATCGAAATGCTGATCGAGGGACTTTCCCACTATGGGATCAATTTTGACGAAGGCGCGGTTCTCGGTGGGGAAAAGGGCAGCTACGGACCCTATAAGCAGTCGCTGCGCGGACCCATTTACCATGTCTACGCGAAGAAGCTTGTAAAGGAGGGCAAGGCCTATCCCTGCTTCTGCACGGAGGAGGAGCTTGCCGCGATGCATTCCGCCCAGGAGGCTGCGAAGGAGAATTTCGGGTATTACGGAAAATACGCCGTCTGGCGCGACCGGTCCATGGAGGACATTCAGGCCGCGCTGGCGGAAGGGAAGCCGTGGGTGCTCCGATTCCGCTCGGAGGGTTCCATCGAGCATAAGATCAAATTTACGGACGGCATCAAGGGGGCGCTGGAGCTTACCGAGAACGATATCGACCATGTGCTTCTGAAATCGGACGGGATACCGACCTATCATTTCGCCCATGTGGTGGACGACCATCTGATGCGGACGACCCATGTGGTGCGCGGCGACGAATGGCTTTCCAGCCTGCCGCTGCACATCCAGCTTACGGCCGCGCTGGGCTTTAAGCTGCCCAAATATCTGCATGTGGGGACGCTCCAGAAGATGGACGGCAATTCCAAACGGAAGCTTTCCAAGCGCAAGGACCCGGAGCTGGCGCTTTCTTTCTACCGGGAGCAGGGCTACCCCACCCAGTCGGTCTATGAGTATATCATGACGATCCTGAATTCGAATTTCGAGGACTGGCGCAGGGCGAATCCTATGGCTCCGGTAGGCGACTTTAAGTTCTCACCGAAGAAAATGAACCCGGCCGGAGCGCTGTTTGACGAGAACAAGCTGCGCGACGTCTCCAAGGACGTGATCAGCCGTATGACCGCCGAACAGGTCTACGACGGCGTCTGCGACTGGGCGCGGGAGTTCGATCCGGCGTTTGCGGCGCTTCTTGAGAGAAATTCGGACTACGCCCGCGCGATCTTGGCCATCGGCCGCGGCGGGAAGAAGCCGCGCAAGGATTTCGCCGTCTGGAGCGAGGTGAAGCCGTACATGAGCTTCTTCTATCCGGAGATCTTTAAGCCGGATTATACCGCGCCGGAAGGCATGGACGCAGCTGATATGGCAGAAATCCTGAAAGCTTATTACCGCCGATGCGGGCGGCCGGAGAGCGGCGCGGAGGCGCAGGGCGTGCTGGAAGCGGACAGCGCGGCGTGGTTTGAGGGCGTCAAAGCGCTGGCCGCCGGTCTGGGTTACTGCCCGGATACGAAGCTCTACCGCTCAGAGCCGGAGAAGTGGAAGGGGAGCGTCGGCGATGTGTCGATGGCGATCCGCATCGCGGTCTGCGGCAGGCAGCAGTCGCCGGATCTCTACGAAGTTATGCGTGTGATGTGCAGCGTGGACGGCGGTCTTTTCATCGGAAGGCTGAAAATGGCGGCGGAAGCGTTGGGGGCGGATACGGCGGACTGGGATAAATGATGCTGCGTACGGTCGCGGAAGATACGCGGGTCCGCAGTACATCCTGAACGCTCATGACTCCGAAGAGAGTTCTTTCTAAATTCGAAAACGCCAGTTTGAGGGCAACAGCAAATTCAGGTTCCATGCGAAGAGAGCGCCAGTGACGCTCTCTTCGTATTTTGCCTCATGAGGCAGGATCTTGTCGATTCTATGTTCTTTTCTGTAAAATTCCCCGATTTTGGACGAGAAAAAAAGTGGTTTTCATCCCACCGTTTGACAAAATCCGAACGGCAAACTGTCTATAATGTACGATGTGAGACAGGAGGCTGCCGTTGCGGTATGAGTTGTACATAGATGTTTATTTTGTAGTGAATTTCCTGATGGATCTGGTACTGCTGCGCATGACGGCAGAAATCCTGAAGCGGAAGGCGGACACAGGGCGTATTCTGGCAGCGTGTGCGGCGGGGGCGTGCGCAGCGTGCGCTGCCGTAGTGGGCCGGGCATTTCTTCCGGGACCGGCATATCTTCGGAGACTGGGCGATGTGGTATCTTCGGTTGTTTCGGCGGCCATTTGCTGTGGCGTAGCGTTTCGGCCGCGTGCCGGCAGGGAGCTTTTGAAAGAAATGCTGCTGCTGTTTTTTCTGGCTGCCGTTACCGATGGACTGATGGAAGTTCTGCTGGAGCATACGGCAGCGGGATATTATGCGGCACTGGCCCTGGGCGGCGACAGAGACGCGGGGCTTTCCTTTCTCACGTGGGTATTTCTGGTGGGCGGCGCGGTATTTCTGTTCCGGTATCTGTGGATGTGTGCGGCGGAGGTACGCAGGGAGAGCGCGCAGCTTTGTCGTGTGACGCTTCATGTGGGGGATAAAAATCTGCAGACGACAGCTTACCGGGACAGTGGCAACACCCTTACAGAACCGGGAAGCGGTTTGCCGGTGAGTATTGTCTCGGAAGGCTTGTGGTATGCGGTCTTTCTGGCGGCAAAGCAGCAGGAAAGGGAATTTTCGGTCATCCATATCCGATATCGGACTGTGGGAAATCCTTTGGGGGTGATGGAGGCCGTGCAGATCGATTCCATGGAGTTATACTTAGAGTCTGGGTCTGCTGAACCGTCATCCCGGGTCCCGGCGTCTGCTGCTGCAGGGATAAAAAGAGAAAACCATCCCTGGATCGCCCGGGCACCGTATCCCCTGTCACAGGAGGGTAATTACGAGATGCTGCTTCCCAGAGACCTTTACATTTAAACCAGATCAGACAAAAAGGAGGAATCACCATGGTGGTCAAGGTATCAATTCCGAACCGCTTTCATTTCAAGGCGGTGCCAAGTTTCAAGAAAATGTTGTTTCAGAAGGAAGGAGAGATCCATTATATCGGGGGCGCGGACATTTTGCCGTCGCCGCTCGCGAGCGAAGAGGAGAACCGCATGATCCGGCTCCTGGGGAGCGAGAGGGACAAGGAAGCGCGCCAGACGCTGATCGAGCATAATCTGCGGCTGGTCGTTTATATTGCCAAGAAGTTTGACAATACAAGCGTTGGCGTGGAGGATCTGATTTCCATTGGAACCATAGGATTGATAAAGGCCATCAATACCTATAACCGAGACAAGAACATCAAGCTGGCAACTTACGCTTCCCGATGCATTGAAAATGAGATTCTTATGTATTTGCGCAGAAATAACAAAACAAAGCTGGAAGTTTCCATCGATGAGCCGCTTAATGTGGACTGGGATGGAAATGAACTGCTTCTGTCGGATATTCTGGGTACTGATGAAGATGAGATCTATAAGAACCTGGAGCAGGAGACGGAGCGCGATCTTTTGAATATGGCGATCAGCCGTCTGAGCCCGAGGGAAAAGAAGATCGTGGAATTGCGTTATGGGCTGACGAGCGACGACGGAGAGGAGATGACGCAGAAGGAGGTGGCTGATCTGCTGGGGATTTCCCAGTCCTACATATCCAGATTGGAAAAGAAGATCATGAAACGGCTGAGGAAAGAAATCGTAAGGTTTGAGTAGGCACACGGCCCCGTTTAGCAGCTTAAGGTCTAAACGGGGCCGGCTTACTGCGCCGGTATCCGATCGGTTTTCAGCGGCGTGCAAAAAGCTGTGGACGAATCACAAATTACTGGTATAATGATAGGATAAAGAGAAAGTAACTGCTGTGGGGATCAAGATGAAGAATACGGCTTTAAACTATCAGCATACCATATGGGCCAGTTATCTGGGCTATGTAACACAGGCGATCGTCAACAACCTGTCGCCGCTTCTGTTTCTGACTTTCCAGTCCCAATATGGGATTTCTCTGGATAAGATCACGCTTCTGATTACGCTTAACTTCGGTATTCAGCTGACGGTGGATCTGGCATCTGCGGTGCTGATCGGTAAAATCGGCTATCGTACGGGAGTGGTTGCTGCCCATGTGTGCGCTGCGCTGGGACTTGCCGGCATAGCGGTGCTCCCGGGACTTACCGGAAGGGTGTTTGGGAACGCTTACGTGGGGCTTCTGGTTTGCGTGGTATTTTACGCGCTGGGCGGGGGCCTGATCGAAGTGCTCATAAGCCCGATCGTGGAAGCCTGCCCGACGGAGGGAAAAGCGGCGGCTATGAGTCTTTTGCATTCCTTTTACTGTTGGGGACAGATGGGCGTGGTTCTGTTGTCTACACTGTTCTTTGCCGTGGCCGGAATCGGGAGGTGGAAGCTTCTGTGTGCGCTGTGGGCGCTGCTTCCGGCCTGCAATGCGTTATATTTCCTCAGGGTGCCGCTGCGGACGCTGGAGGAGGAGCATAATGCCATGCCGCTTGCAAGACTGTTCCGGCAAAAAATGTTCTGGGTGTTTTTTGTGCTGATGCTTTGCGCAGGCGCGTCGGAACTGTCTATGAGCCAGTGGGCTTCTGCGTTTGCTGAAGCCGGTCTGCATGTGGATAAGGCGGTTGGCGATCTGGCAGGACCGTGTATGTTTGCAGTGTTTATGGGAACCGCACGTGTGCTGCACGCCAGATTGAGCGAGAAGATTCCGCTTATGCGGGTTATGGTCGGATGCGGGATGCTCTGTATCGTAAGCTATCTTCTGGCCGTGTATGCGCCGCTGCCTGCCATGGGGCTTCTTGGCTGCGGTCTCTGCGGTTTCTCTGTGGGAGTCATGTGGCCCGGTACGTTCAGCCTGGCGACTGAGACGCTTCCCGGGGGAGGAACCGCAATGTTCGCGCTTTTGGCGCTGGCCGGGGATATAGGTTGTTCATTCGGACCGACCGTAGTGGGAATGGCGGCGGTGGAGTCCGGCGATCTGAAAAGCGGGCTTATGATGGCGGTCTTGTTTCCGATCCTGCTGTGTATCGGGATGCTTCTCTGGAAGAATCTGAAAGCTGGAGAGGCGCGATAAGCCGTTGGTATAGGGGCGGCAGGCAGGAGCCTTCAGAGAGAATAGGCCGTGATATGGGAAGAAAACGGGCAGAGAGAAGGACAAATGGCAGGGAGGAGGAAACGGTGTGCAGGATGGATATTATACAACCGGCGAATTTGCGAAGAAAGCAAATGTAACGATTCGGACGATCCGGTTTTATGATAAGCAGGGCATCCTAAAGCCCAGCAGGGTGGGGGAGAACGGTTACCGGATGTATACCGATGAAGATTTCGGGCGGCTGCAGCGGATCCTGTCCCTGCGCTATCTGGGCTTTTCTCTGGATGAGATCATGGCGATGCCTATGGGTGACGACGCGGACGACGTGACCCGCTCACTGACCATGCAGAAAGACCTGATTCGCAAAAGGATACGCCATCTGGAGAGTATGAATCAGGCTCTCGAAGACACAGAGCGGATGGTAGGCGAGTCGCGGCAGGTGGACTGGAGCCGGATCCTGCACCTGATCCATCTGACAAACATGGAGCGTGCTGTGGTGGAACAGTACAAGTCTGCCGTCAATATCGATGTACGGATCGATCTTCACCGGCGCTTCTCCCACAATCCGGTCAGCTGGTTTGCCTGGCTGGCATCACAAATCGATTTTGCTGTGACGAAGGATATTCTGGAGGTGGGCTGCGGCAACGGGGAACTGTGGCAGCATGTGGAGCCGGAGGTAATCGCTTCCCGGAGGATCGATGTGACCGATGTGTCGGAGGGCATGGTGGAGGACGCAGCTGCGCGGCTTGTAGCAGTCTTGCGGGAGAAGAAGCAAGAAGCGGACGGCAGTGGAGCGGTGGATGAGGCCGGCAACGGCAGAACAGTCATAGACGGCAGCGGCAGAATAGATAGGGAAGGCAGCGAAGGGATAGACGCAGCCGGCAACGGCAGAATAGACGCAGAAGGCAGCGGAGACAGCAGTGCAGGAAGCGGATTGTGTTTCCGTGTGGAGGATTGCCAGCGGTTATCATATAAGGATAATTCCTTTGACGCGGTCATCGCTAACCATGTGTTGTTTTATGTAAAGGACATCCCTCAGGCGCTGCGCGAGATCCGGCGGGTGCTGCGGCCGGACGGCGTATTCTACTGCAGTACCTATGGAAGCAGACATATGAAGGAGATCACGTCTTTGGTGCAGGAGTTTGATCCCAGGATCACGCTTTCCGACGTGGCGCTCTACGAGCTGTTCGGTCTGGAGAACGGCCGCGCCATGCTTGAGCGCGTATTCGGCCGGGTGGAGCAGGTTCTGTATGACGATTATCTGCTGGTCGATGAGGCGGAGCCGCTTTTGGACTATATTCTTTCCTGCCATGGGAATCAGGGGGAATATCTGAATCAGCGGAAGGACGAGTTCCGACGGTTTCTGCAGAAGAAAATTGCCGAGAAGGGCGGAATCCGCATTACAAAGATGGCGGGGATCTTTGCCTGCCGGACGTGAAAGGCAGAATTCCGGGCCTTCATCGTAAGAAAGACAGATATAATTTAAAAAATCACTTGACAGTGACGTAACGTAACCCTTTATAATGTGTCCAGACGGTATATATTGCATATGACACCGATCCTGTTGTTATTACAAATGGACGCATGATAAAGGGTTCTGTTTTGTCTGCAGAGGGACCGAACCCGTGAAAGAAAAGGAGAACGCAGTCATGAAAGGTATCATACTGGCCGGGGGATCCGGCACGAGACTCTATCCGCTGACGATGGTCACATCCAAGCAGCTGCTTCCGATCTACGATAAACCGATGATCTACTATCCGCTGTCCGTGTTAATGAATGCCGGCATCCGGGACATCCTGATTATTTCCACACCGGACGATACGCCGCGGTTTGAACATCTTCTTGGCGACGGTCATCAGTTCGGGATCCACCTGTCCTATGCGGTGCAGCCGTCGCCGGACGGACTGGCTCAGGCGTTTATCATCGGCGCGGATTTCATTGGGGACGATCATGTGGCGATGATCCTGGGCGACAATATTTTCGCGGGCCATGGACTGAAAAAAAGGCTTCTGAAGGCGGCCAACAAGCAGCACGGCGCCACCGTGTTCGGCTATTATGTGGACGATCCGGAGCGGTTCGGCATCGTCGAGTTCGACTCCGACGGGCACGCCATTTCCATCGAGGAGAAGCCAAAGAACCCCAAGTCCAACTACTGCGTGACCGGGCTTTATTTCTACGACAACCGGGTGGTGGAGTACGCGAAGAATCTGAAGCCGTCTGCCAGAGGCGAGCTGGAGATCACGGACCTGAACCGGATTTATCTGGAGGAAGGCCATCTGGAGGTGGAGCTTCTGGGACAGGGCTTTACCTGGCTGGATACGGGAACCCACGAGTCTCTGGTGGATGCGACGAATTTCGTGCGCACCATGGAGTCCCACCAGCACCGCAAGATCGGCTGCCTGGAGGAGATCGCGTATCTGAACCGCTGGATCACGAAGGATCAGCTTCTGGAGAACATCGAGCCGCTTAAGAAGAACCAGTATGGGCAGTATCTGATGGACGTACTGGCGGGGAAATTTATTGACAAAGAATTTAAGTAAGTGACAGAAAGAGAGGATTATCAGCTATGAAACTATTGGTAACAGGCGGCGCCGGCTTCATCGGCGGCAATTTCGTACATTACATGGTGAACAGATACCCGGAGGACCAGATCGTGAACCTGGATCTTCTGACCTACGCCGGCAATCTGGAGACCTTAAAGCCGGTGGAGGATAAGCCGAATTACAAGTTTGTGAAGGGCGACATCGCCGACGAGCCGTTCATCATGGATCTGTTTGAGAAGGAGAACTTCGATATCGTCGTGAATTT
>CANREE010000101.1 GCA_947629545.1 uncultured Lachnospiraceae bacterium
GATCATCCCCTGCAGCTCAACTTTTTCGTTCTCCAGCCACGCCCTGTATTCGTCATAGGTCCACCACTCCACTCCGGACGTAGTGAAACCGGCGGTCGATGCGTTCCCGGCAACCTGTGCGGATGTGGCAAATGCAGCTGTCACGCAGGCAACCAGCACCGCCGAAGCAATCATCGTGGCCGGCGAGGTCTTTTTTATTTTCATAATCGCTGTAATCCTTTCTTCAATCGCATTTTTACTGAAGTTATTGCAAAGAGGCGCCAGACCGCTCCGGGTTTCCTCCATGCGGATAAGGGCCATGGCGTACGCGGATTTCGCGCGTTCTCCGAACCGGCGGATCACCGTTTCATCGCAGGACAGTTCAACATCCCGGTTGGCAAGAACATACATGAGCCACACCGCCGGATTAAACCAGTGAACACAGAGAACGGCAGTAAAAACCAGTTTTGTCACCGCGTCAAAACGGCGGATATGCACAAACTCATGAGTCAGCACATATTTGAGCGTATCCTGATCGTCCCAGTCCGTAGTTTTCGGCATCAGGATGACCGGGCGGAACACGCCGTAGGTCAAAGGCGCGGAGATCCTGCCTGACTGCCGGATCTCAATGGGACGATAAATGCGATGTTCGCTGAGCCAGACTTTCACATACATATTGTCATTGTCAACAGGCAGGGACGCATTAAACTCCCGGCGGCATTTCCAATAAGCTGCCGCAAAGAACGCCGTGCATATCAACGCGCCGGCCGCCCAGACGATCACCCATGGATCTGTCGCGCCGGCCGTCCTTTCGATTACCCATGAATCGATAGCGCCGGCCACACTGTCGATTACCCATGGGCTGTCAGCGCCGGCCGCCGTATAGAAAGCAGCGGCTCCCGGCACAGACATTGCATTTTGTGCCGGGACAACCGACGTAAATGAAACTGCAAGTCTGTCATTTATCACTTCTCCTGCGGCCGCCAACCGCCCCAACAGAGAATATACGCTGAACGCGGAGCGGAAAGAATAAGGTATCAGCAGCCGCGCCGTCGCAACTCCCCACAATGCTAAAAAGGTTTTTTTAGGAAACTTATTGATGGACAAGGCGCGAATGACGGCGATCACAAAAATCATTACAGCCCCGGAGAGGCTCATCTGCACCAAACTCATTTGCATCGGGCTCTCTCGCACCAGACTCATCTGCATCAGGTTCAACCGCGCCAGATCCATTTGCATCAAGTTCATTCGCTCCGGACTCATCTGCATCAGGCTCATCATTCCACCTCGTCCAGATCTCCAACGATCTGCTTCAGCGCCGCGATCTGTTCAGCCGACAGTTTCTTTCTGCCAAGCAGGGCGGCAAAGAGTTTGTCCACGGAGCCGTCATAAAGCTTGCCGATCAGTTCATCGGTCTCCGCCTCCTGCGCCGCCTCTTTCGGAATAAGCGCATGACACAGAAAGTTCGGCTCACCGCGCTGGATCGCGCCCTTTGCAATACATTTCTTGATAACCGTGTAAGTCGTGTTCATGTTCCAGCCGATCTCTGCTTTGAGAATATCGGAAATCTGTTTTGCGGTCATATCGCCCTTATTCCATAAGACGCTCATGACCTTCAGCTCTGAATCAAAGAGCTTCACCGCCATACGATCAGATCCTTCCTTTGCACTACTCGAGTAGTTTGTACGTCCATACTATCACAATAGTGCAGCCTTGTCAATACTATTCTGATAGTTTGATAAAAATCCCGCACCTGCAAGATGCAGGGCATTATCGTACTGCCTAAAAAAACAGAAACTTTGAACGCTACGTCTGCCCCAAAGTTCCTGTTTCTATCTGCAGAAAAGACCAGCTCCCCGCACTTATTCCCGACCAATAAATTCATACATCGCTTCCGGGCCTTTCTCTAACTCCAGAAGACACCCTTCAAAGAGATACTCATCCGGCTCCAGATACAGTCCTGTATCCAGATCATTCAAAAGTCCAAAGAAATCCGTCGATACCAACTTTCTATATGCTTCCTCATGTCCCACTGAAAAATGCTCCATCAGACGTTTCGTGATGGCCACCACAGAAAGTCCCAGAGCAGCCTGCGCTTTTCCAGTCGTCACTGCCGGTCACCTCCAGTCAACTTTGCGAATGCTGCTGATCAGTCTGTCCGCCACGTCCTGTTTTCCGATGTAATATTGCATTCCCAGATTCTCAACTTCCAAATTGCTGAGCAATATCTTTTTAGCTTCCGAACTGCCTCTTTTTCCATAAAGCCCTTCTTCGTAGGCTTTCAGACACAATGCAGTATCGTCGTCTGCCGTGGCCCCGATCACCAAATCGTAATCATGAGGCATTCCGCCCTGTTCGCGGCACATAAGAACGAAATCCAACCACTCCATATCCGCTTCTTCAAAATATTTGACGTTCAGATTCTGAAGAGTTTCCCCATTCAGTTTTATTTCATACAAGTTCTCCTGAAACAAGCACGAATCCTTATGACGGCTCCGCCGTACAGCCTCCCTGTACTTCTTATGCATCATACCAACCGCCTGCTGCCTGGAAACTGACATATAGAACCCCTGTCCGAAGTCTTTCCTGTTGCGTCCGGCCTTAACATCCACCTTTTTGATCTCAGAGATCGTCCCATGATAAAGCACTTTTCTGATATCACGATACATATTGCTCGATCTCCTCCACCATCTCAGCCTCCGTCATGCCGTCAAATATATCCGGGCACTCCGATATATAGTTCAGGATCGCGAATTTTTTATCCAGATTCAGAAATTCTCTGGGGGTGATATGATGCGCCCGCCGATAACTTTCCGAAGCCAGATACATTAAGAAAATTGTATTGTTCAGTCTTTTTTCGGACATCTGATATCGCCTCCTCAAGAATCACGTTTCTTTACTCTTTTATTATAACAGATTTTCCGGTGAAAGCATACTGCTTTTTACATCACCTATTCAATGATTACATTTCCTTATTCTTCACGATCCTCACCGACACCCCGATCGAGATCCCATACGCCGCCGCGCACCCCAGCAGCACCGCGCCGGCCAGCATCCCCGGACGCCCAAGCACTGCCGCCAGTGCCGAACTGTTCAGATCGACGCGGGGAAGCAGAATCAGCGTGAGGAGATATCCAGTCACGGGGATGAACTGAAACATTTTCCCGCCCACAGCGCCGAACTTATAGTATCCCGGCAGCTGAAACACCACATAAAAGGTGTACATGAAGAAACCTATCACGGCGCTCACGGCGATCTCCCAGGCATGCACGGTCTCGCCCAGCGCTTTCAGCACCGCCGTGTGGGTGACCAGCGAGATACCGAGGGCCAGAAGTCCTGTCGCGCAGATCAAAAGGTATTTGCCAAAGACCAGATGCCTTCTGGCGACCGGCAGGACGCCGTACAGCCGCTCCATGCCGTTCTTTTCCGAAATGGCAAAGGTGTAGGATGCGGTGATCCCCAGCATGCACATTTCAAATGAGATCCCCGCCGAAAGCGAGCGGGCGACGCCCGTGTAAATAACCGGCATCAGAATGACAAAGCAAAGAGTCTTCCAATACGGCCGCAGCAAAGCAAAATCAAGCCGCGCGGCTTTCAGTGTCTCGTTCATCGTATTCTTCCTTTCTCCCTATAAGGTTCCTGCGGAGTCTGCAAATATCCGGAAATCCGTTTCCGCGGATCGATTCCGCCAACGGATTCATTCTCCATTGTCATCCGGGCCTTTCGAGGTAAACACTACGATCTCATCGATCGTGGCCGGTTCCACTGTCCAGCCGTCCACCGGCGACGGTTTCTTCAGCACACTGGTATAAGCCGGGAAGCGCACTGTCTCACTGTCTCCGTTGCCCTGGGCGCTGCGATTTTCTGCTGCCCTGCCACCCGAAACGTCACAATTCTCTGCCGCTCCACTGCCCCAGGCACCATAGTCCTCCGCTTTTCTGCTTCCTTTCACACTGCCTTGATTCGCCATATGTCTCAGCCTCTTAAGCTCTTCCGTCCGCACCAGCGCCTCAAACCCTGTTGGGTGCGTCCGAAGGCCGATCAGTCGCGCCTTTATCTCCTCCGGCAGATCCTCCGGCCCGCCCTTCACGATCCGGAAACTGTCCACGAATTCATCCTTCCCGCCGGTGAAGAACAGACTGCCCCGGTTGATATAGGTGATATAATCCGCCGTCCGCTCCAGATCGCCGGTAATATGGGTCGAAAACAGGACGCTGTGTTCCCCGTCCTCGATGTACCCGGACAGAATGGTCAGAAGTTCGTCTCGGGACACCGGATCCAGACCGCTGGTCGGTTCGTCCAGGATCAGGAGTTTCGCCCCGTAGGAGAACGCGCAGGCCAGCATCAGCTTCATCTGCATCCCTCTGGAAAGCTCCTTCACCTTCTTCGCCGGATCGATACGGAACCGCTCCAGCAGCTGGTGGAACCGGTCCGTATCCCATTTCTCATAGAAGCCCGACACTGCCGTCTCCGTCTGCGCGGCGGTCCACGCCTCACAGAAATAATTGGAATCAAAGACGGCCGCCAGTTCCGCCTTCGCCGCCTTTTCCTCGGCAATATTGTCCATCCCCAGGATCCTGACCTCTCCGCCGTCGCGCTTAAGCATGTTTAAGATCAGCTTGATCGTCGTCGTCTTACCGGAGCCGTTGGGCCCGATGAGACCCATGATATAGCCCTTCGGCAGCGTGAAGCTGATATCCTTAAGCTGAAAGCCCGGAAACGATCTCGACAGATGTCTTACCTCCAACACATTATCCATTCTCGTTCTCCTCCCATAAAATGTCCAGAAGGCGGTGCAGTTCCTGTGCCGGCAGCTCCGCCATCCGCGCCGCCCGGACCGCCTCGGAAAGCCCCGCCTCCGCCTTGCAGATCAGCTGCTCCCGGATCAGCTCGGAGCCGCGCCCCATCACGAAGCATCCGCGCCCCTGAATATTCCGGACGAACCCCTCCTGCTCCAGTTCGGTGTAGGCCCTTGTCACGGTCAGGACGCTGATCTTTAAATCCCTGGCCAGCGTCCGAAGCGACGGGAGCGGCTCATCCTCCTGAAGCTCTCCCGACAGGATCGCCGACTTCACCTGCTGCTTGATCTGCTCGTAGATCGGCACGCCGGATACATTGGAAATGATCAGTTTCACATTTGTACCTCCGCTGTTTTAACTGTTATTCTGATATGTATAACAGTATAGCACTTATAAAATAGAATGTCAACATATTTATTTTTCGTGGGAAAAGCAGTTGATTTTTCAAATGATAATTGTCAGAGAGTTACGAGATGAGGAAGATCACGAATGCGTGTCAGTTCCAGACGATAAGTTGATAGAGGAAGCGCTGAGCAAGGATGCATGTCAGGCGTTAATCCCCGGCGTAACAGAACCTCACATATCCTGCTGCGCTGCTCACCGCAATAATGAGAACCGCCGAAAGTCCATACAGGAAAAATTTCCCTGTAAATACCCTGTCATAAACCGCATAGGCAAACATGTCCCTGATCACATTTGTGGGCAGGAAATCAACCAGCGCCTGAAGCGATGTCATTCCGTTCATTTCCGCGGCCTGACGGATAACCACTTCCAAGTACACCATCCCGATTCCGAATACGATGGCGACCAGCTGGTTTCTCACAAAATAGCACACTGCGTTCATGACGGATACCTGCGCCAGCAGCTGAAGCAGTACCATCACTATATAGATCACCAGTTTTTGCCACAGGAATGCGATACGGATATCCGCATCGCCCTGCGGCCAGAGAGAATGGCAGATTACATGAAGCAGCACTGTACAGGCGAAGAGCGCCCCCGTCAGCAGCACCTGCACCAGCAGTCTGGTACAGTAATAGCTCTTCCTGTCGGTCCCTGCGGACAACACATTTCGGATGGTGCGCCTGCTGAAATCGCCCCCAATCGCATAGCTCGTCAGCGTCACCACAGAAAAGGAGAAGAACAAATTCAAAATTTCGGGCAGGCTGAACAATTCCACTCCTTTGTAGACATCCATGACCGCATGGTCATAAAATCCGGCATAAATCCCGACGGCACAATATAATACCGGCAAAAGCCACAGCAGCCGGTCGTGCCGTAATATATAGATTTCTGCACGAAATACGTTTTTCATTGTAACTGTCTGACCCTTTCTATCAGTCTATATCCTGTACAAGGAAAAGCGTATATGCCCCAATCAGCGAAATCACAAGAATCCAGACGCAGGGCATAAATAATGCGGCAAACTCAGGAGTTAATATTCTATCGCGCTCTATAAAAGCAACTGCATCGATTGCAATTCGGACAGGCCCTCTGAACAGATGAAAAAGCTCACACAGAGTGACCACAAGGGAAGCAATGAAGGTAAGAACAGATTCCCGGAACAAACAGGCAATGAAAATATATACGGCCACATAGGACAACAGGGAACAGATCGCCCATCCGTTAAAAACCAGCACCTTCCGGCCGTAATCGGCAAAAATCAGCTCTGCCGGGCCGAAGCCCGCGATCCGGCATTTAAACAGAAACAGAACGCCGAGACTGCTCAGATAGATCAAAACCGTGACACCGAAAATTGCTGTTACCTTTGCAATAAAATAACTGCTCCTCCTCACGCCGCAGCCCAGTGCATTATGGATCACGCCTGATTCAAATTCACTGGCAAACAGGCCCGCCACGACAGCGGCATACAGAAAGAACCCTGACGCGCCGCTGCCGAGAATCCACAGAAAAGGCGCACCGAAGCCATAGATTTCCACAGGGTTGGCCCCCTTCTTCCATACGGCGCCAGCCAATACCGCAAAACAGAAGAATATGATCGTAATCCATTTTACAGATCTTGAAGCCTTGATCTTGCACAGCTCATTGGCAAAAAGTCTCATTTTTTCCTTTCACCTCCCGCATTCAGGATAAGGTTCAGGAAATATTGTTCTGCATCGATCCCCTGGGGGCCACATTCCTGTTCCAGCTCCTGCGCGGTAAGCTCTTTGATCAGTCTTCCCTTATGCAGGAAACCGTACCGGGTAGCCAGCCGCTGCATCTCGGACAGGTCATGACTGCTGAAGAAAATTGTCAACCCCTTCTCCCGGTTCAGCTTTATCAGGAGATTTCTAAGCTCCGCTTTGCCCACCAGATCGAGGCCGATAGTCGGTTCGTCCAAAATAATAAAACGCGGGTTCCCTGTCAGGGCAATCGCAAGTCCCAGACGCTGTTTCATCCCCAGGGAAAAATTCCGGGCTTTCTTCCTGCCGACATCCGCCAGCCCCACCAGTTCCAGCAGCCCCTCCAGCATCTCTTCGGAATCTTTTCTTTCGATTCCCAGATACCGTCTCTGCACCTCCAGATTCTCCATGGCCGTCATATTGGGATAGACCGCCGGATTCTCGATGAGCGCCCCCATATTCTTCCTGGCTTTCTGAAGTTCTTTGCCTGACGCGCCGTAAAGTTCCATTTCCCCCGCAGATGGTCTGGCCAAACCGCACACCATCCGCATAAACGTAGTCTTCCCCGCGCCGTTTTCCCCGATGAAGCCATAGATATCCCCGCTTTTAATGGACATGGAGACCTGATCCACCGCCAGCTCCTTACGATATTTTTTCGTCAGATTTCTGGTTGTTAATATGTCTTCGTTTTTCATTACAATGATTCCTCTCAGCTAAGTCAGGCCTTCTATCAGTGAGCAGATCCGCCCATTCGCAGCCCATGTCTATATTAATTCCAATCACTCCCGGCACGCGTCAAACGCCGGCTTCATGTAATTACACGCCTCCCGCGACAGCCCGTTGGCCGCGGCCGCCTTCTCCCACTGCCTCCCGACAGTCCGACATATCATTTCTCCTTCCTCGCCCGCTTCCGAACCAAGAGTTCCAGATCCTGCATGCTTCTTCCCATGACATCGTCCTTCGCCACAAGCAGAAGATCCGTATCCATATTATTCAGAGCATGCAGAACCGCCGCATAGATCCCGATAGCGACGGACGGGTCGCCTTTCTCTACCTTCCAGAGTGTTGCCCTGCTGATATCCGCCCGTTCCGCCACCAGTTCCACAGACAGGTTCCGGCGCAACCGGGCAAGCCGGATCTGCTCTCCCATCCTGCTTAGTATCTCCGCCGTGCCGGGTAATATGAGCACCGCTTTTCTTCCCATGTTGATCACCGCCTT
>CANREE010000102.1 GCA_947629545.1 uncultured Lachnospiraceae bacterium
AGGCTGGAGATCTCCTGCTCAGGCACTAAAAGATTACAGGGCTGCACAGTGTAACACATGATTGACAAACATACAGCAGAGAAAACTTTCGCGCGGTCTGCGGAGGCCGGCACAGTGCCCGCCACAGTGCATCCGCTGTGAGTCTGCATGCGCGAGCTGCCGGAGTAATGTGCGGGCTGCCGCAACCTCTTGCCCCTCCGGTAAATCTGTGTTATGATGGGCATGCATGCATTCGGCATGATGCGCATGCACGACATTTATTCGGAATGAGAAAACATGCAGGCCGCTTTTCTCCCGCGGGATGCGCGGAACGAAGACCGGCAGGCGGATACCGCCAGCACAGCATATACGGAGGTTTGGATATGGCATTCGACGGAATCGTGATCGCGAATCTGACGCGCGACTTAAAAGAACGCCTGGAAGGGGCCAAAATCACCAGGATTGCCCAGCCCGAGAAAGACGAGCTGCTGTTTACGGTGAAGAATTATAAGGATACTTTCCGGGTGCTGATGTCGGCCAGCGCAAGCCTGCCGCTCATCTATTTCACGGAAAACAACAAACCGGGGCCGCTTACGGCGCCCAATTTCTGCATGCTGCTCAGAAAGCACATCGGCAGCGGCCGTATCTTAAGCGTGCGCCAGCCGGGCCTCGAACGGATCATTGAATTCACCATCGAACATCTGGATGAAATGGGCGACGTATGCCGCAAGAAGCTGATCGTAGAACTGATGGGCAAGCACAGCAACATCATTTTCTGCCGTGAAGACGGCGTGATTCTGGACAGCATCAAGCATGTGTCCGCGCAGGTCAGCTCCGTACGCGAGGTGCTTCCGGGACGGGAGTATTTCATCCCGCAGACGGTGGAGAAGGCTGACCCGCTGACTGTCACCGCGGATGAATTCGCACGGCGCATCGGCGCCGCCCCCATGCCAGTGCAGAAAGCGCTCTATACAAACCTGACCGGCTTAAGCCCCATCGTCGCGCTCGAACTCTGCCATCTGGCTTCCATTGACGCGGATCGCTCTGCCAATGAGCTGTCGGCCGCGGAACTGACGCACCTTTCCCATACGCTTGCGCTGATGATGGAGGATGTCCGCGAGGGCCGCTTCGCGCCCAACATCGTGTACCGCGGCGAGGAACCGGTAGAATTCGCGTCGGTTCCGCTGACCTGCTACGGGTGCAGGTATGAGGATAACAGGAGCAATGGCACGCAGACAGCCGTCGAAACAACCGGTACGGACGGGCACGCCGCCGGGGCCGGCGAATACCGCGCCCAAATCTTTCCCTCGGTCAGTCAGTTGCTGGAGACCTACTACGCCTCCCGCGACACCGTCGTCCGCATCCGCCAGAAATCCACGGATCTGCGGAAAATCGTCCAGACCGCGCTGGAGCGCAACTATAAGAAGCTGGATCTTCAGGAGAAACAGCTGCGCGACACCGATAAAAGGGACAAATTCCGGATCTATGGCGAACTTCTCAACACCTACGGCTACGGCCTTATAGGCGGCGAGAAGGAATTAAAGTGCCTGAATTACTACACCGACGAGGAAATCACAATCCCGCTGGATCCGCAGCTGACGGCCCAGGAAAATTCGAAAAAATATTTTGACCGCTACAACAAGCTGAAACGCACCTTCGATGCCCTGACGGAGCAGACTGCCGCGACCCGCGGCGAGATCGACCATCTGGAATCCATCGCCACCTCGCTGGAGATCGCCCTGAAAGAAGAGGACCTGGTCCAGATCAAGGAAGAACTGACCGAATACGGCTATATCCGCCGCCATAATACCGGCGGCAAGAAGCCGAAGATCACCAGCAAACCCTTCCACTACCTCTCTTCCGACGGCTTCCACATCTATGTGGGCAAGAATAATTATCAAAACGAGGAACTGACCTTCGGGCTGGCCTCCGGCAGCGACTGGTGGTTCCACGCCAAAGGCATTCCCGGCTCTCACGTGATCGTGAAGGCAGAAGGCAGGGAACTTCCCGACCGCGTCTTCGAGGAAGCAGGCGCGCTGGCCGCCTACTACTCCAAGGGCCGCGGCAGCGAAAAAGTCGAGGTCGACTACATCCAGAAAAAGCACATCCGCAAAGTAGCCGGCGCCGCGCCGGGCTTCGTCATTTACCATACGAACTATTCGCTGGTGGCCGCACCGTCCGCGGCATTTAAAGAACTCCCGTGACCCGCGACAGACACCCGGTCAGGGAGTTACGAGCGGCCACCGGCGCCACCCGGTCAGGGAGTTACGGAGCAGCTGTCAATGCCACCCGGCCAGGGAGTTACGGAGCACCGCCAATGCCACCCGGTCAAGGGGTTACGAGCGACCGCCAGACGCCACCCGGCCAGGGAGTTACGGAGCGGTTGCCGGCACCACCCAGTCAGGGGGGACGAACGGTACCGGCACCACCCGGCCAGAGAGTTACAAAGCGGCTGCCGGCACCTTCCGGCGGCGCTTGCCGCTTCAGACAATACGCTTATAAGGGAACAGTAATCACCCGGGAAAAACCGTCCGATACTCCCCGCTGTCGTCAAGAACAGAAACCCTGGTAAGAGTACCGCTGATACTCATTCCTTCCACTGAATTCTCATCAATGATACTCCGAAGCTGTTCTTCAATCACATTTCCCGCTTCAGCCGAAGCCAAAAGGACTTCATCCGCATGATCGACATATTCCTGCATCTGGTCATGAATCTTCTCTAACACACGATCTCTCTGGGAAACTGTCAGACTATCATCCGATACCGTATAAGAAAGCATATATTCCATGTCACAGCCAAATTCCACTGTGTCGAGAATCACCCGGCCGGCAGTCCTTTCTTTTTCCACGTGATCAGTAAAAGTCCCCGAATGATCATCTGAAAGCAGCTCTGAACAGGCTGCCGGCAAGGAATACGCGATAATCCAGGCCTCGGCGCTTCCTTCATCAAAATAATCATCTAAATCACTCAACACAGCGTCCAGCGTATCGGTATCACTGAACACATCTAATGCCAATGCACGGAAATCCGAAAGAGACATATTCTGATAATCAGCGGAAATCAGCCGTCCGATCATTTCTTCTTCATCGTCAAAGCTGTAAACAGGCGGGCCGCTTTCAGCGTTGATGGAACATCCTGTTATTTCCGTATCCTTCGCATAATTCACGACAGGGAAAAAGGACATAAGATTGGCGTCCTTTACTATTACATTTCGAATGACCGCGCCTTCGGCGGCTCCGAAAAATCCCATATGACCGGTTTTCTTTGTTGCAGTCAGGTTATAAATAATATATCCGTTCCCATCAAATATTCCGGTGAAGGGCTCATCCGGGCTTCCGATCGGCGTCCATTCATCCGACAGGGTAATATCATTACCCAAAATATAGTTGCCAGATAGGGGATACTGCTTTCCAATCGTCTGCAAATCCTCTTCGGCTGTGAGCAAATAGTATTCTTCGTTATCAACCGCTGTCGTTTCCAATACGGGGCCGGCACTATCCTGCGCGGAAGTCTGCGGCACCGTCTGTGCTCCGCATCCGCTGCCAAGCACGAGAACACCGCAGAATAACAAGGCTGCAATCGATTTTTTCAATTCTGTCCCTCCTGGTGTCTGTAAGTTTTATCCATTACATTATACCATGTCCTCCGGACATGCTCCCTCCGGGGGATGCGCACGGTTCGCTTCGGTATTTGCCCTCCCTTCGGTCAGGCGCGAACCGGCGCGGGTATAATCTCTGACGAGATTATACCATCTCATATAATGGATTACAATCACAACCTCCCAGCCGCGGCAAAAAGCACCGGCCTTCCATTTTCTATTTCCGCTTCTTCTTCCTGCGCAAAAGAATGATCGCTAAGAAGATCAGCAGTACAGAAGCCGCCACGATAATCAGAATCAAATAGCCTCCGGAAGCCGGACAGACACAGAACACGCCGGATGTCCCTGTCATGGTCAGACAGAGATAGCTTCCGTTGACGGCCGTCTCCGCTTTTTGCCAGAGGCCATCTTTCAGCTGCCAGACAGACGCCCGCTCTCCTTTCCGGTTCAGGAGCCGGATGGGGATCTCCGCATCGTCAGACAGATCCGTTCCGCTTACCGTCACTTTCCAGACATCGGCTTCGCCCGCGCCCTCCGGCGGAACTGCCTCGTCCGGCAGCACGCGAAGCGAAGCTTCCTCTGTAAACTGCCCTTCCGCGAGAGCCAGGGCCAGCTTGCCGTCCATTTCCTCGCTGGCTGCAAGCGTCACCCACGGAGTATAGACCGCTTCCAGCGTCAGGTTCGAATGAACTTCCGCACTGTCAAATTCAGGCCAGGTTCCATAATATCCTTCTTTGACAGGAACCTGCGGCAGCTCCACACGGCTTAAATCGTCGCCAAACTGAAATGGAATGCGCGCGATCTCCTCTCCGTCCGCCATCAGAGTAATGGCAAACGAAAGAAACTCTTCCGGAACCGTTTCCAGAACGCTCAGCTCATCAAAAGAGACCGGCTCGGCAATCCCTGTATAGCTGACGCCGTCAATTCCCGCAGGACCGATGTCCAGAAACCAGTTATCTCCGATCCCTCCATTTTCCAAATCGGCGTCTCCGGCAACGCTTCCTATATGCTCCGTTCCATCCAGAATCGTGGTAATGGCGCGGCATCCGGTCATTCTGCTGCCCCATCCCGCGATCCCTCCCACATACTCGGTGCCGGAAAGCGTGCATTTAGCCCAGCTTTGCCGAATCGCGGCATCCGCGTATCCGGCGATTCCGCCCACATAGGCGCCGCTTCCGGTAACCGTGCCGTAGCTCTGACAGCTATTCGCAGTGCCAAGGTCCATCCGGCCCGCGATACCGCCCGTGCAGTCCCGTTTTCCGGTAACAGCTCCCTCATTGATACATTTTTGCAGAACAGCCTTCAGTTCATAGGTGCTGCCAAAGGTGAACTGAGAGTAATCATCCTCCGGATCCAGGCTGTACTCCACCGCCACCGCGCCCGCAATTCCGCCCACATTTCTGTCGCCTTCCACCGTTCCGGTATTCATGCCGCCGGATAGTTTTCCCATACGGGTCTCTTCAATATCTTCCTCAGACACATCGCCGAATATGTCCTCCGGCGTTTCCACCGACTGGGCGCTGTCCACAACATCCAGCATCAGATTGAGAATCTCCGTAATCTGACCGCTGACAGTCCGCAGATCGGCGGAGAGAGTTTCCCCTGCATCGTCTACAGACGTCTGCAGATCCGTAAATCCATCCGACATATCATTGAGAGACGCATAAAGTCCGGCTCCGGCATCCCTGGTTTCCTGGCCCAGAGGCGTGAATGAAACATCTCCGTCCCGGGCCAACTGATTCGCCGCATCCCTCAATATCTGAAACGCCAGTTTCAACTGCCATGCCGCATCGGAACCGATGGACGCGGCATCCGCGAACTGCCCTGCGGAACTGCCGAGCGCATCTGTCAGCGGATTGGCGTCAGAGAGCGCCTCTTCAAGATGGCTCATCGCGTCGTTCATCCTTCCGGACGCGTCAGCCAGACGGTCAAATCCGTCTCCTGCGGTATTCAGTGCGGTCTGAACGGTTTCCCAGCTGATCTCCGTATTGTCCGAGATCGTTCCGAGCGCGGTTCCGATATCTCCCACCGCGGTTCCGGCGTCCCCCACAGCGGTTCCAAGATCCCGCAGAGCCTGTATCGCCGTCTGATCGCCGTGAAATACCCCGTTCAAGGTGTTTTCCAATGTGCTTAGCGCAGTACTGATTCCCTGAAGCGCAGTCCCCAAATCCTTCACGGACGCAGACAACTGCCTGTTCGCCTCTTTGACCGCCTGCTGATCATGGATCAGGACCGCCTCCTGAAGGGCATCTGCCGCCGCGCGCATCTTCCGGACCGCATCCGCCAGAGCGCTGTTGGCTGTACGCAGATCCGCCACGGCGTCTTCGGCATCAACAAGTACATCGCCTGCCAGAAGACCGGAATCCGCCAGCATATCCAGCCCGCGGCTGAGCGCCTGCCCCGCATCGTCCAGATCCGCAGAAACATCAGACAATCTGTCCAGAGCAGGAACAATATTATCCAGCGCAGCGGACACGGCGGCCGTGAGCGTATTCAGAGATTCCAGATTTCCATCCGTAAATTCATCCATCCTGTCCAGAAGGGTCTTCGAATAATCCTTTGCATTCCCGACTGTATCACTGATAGCGGTAAGCTTTTGAGAAATATCCGCCCGGCTGGCGTCGGTGTGATCCAGCGCCTCGTCGATCGTCGTATTCAGTTCATTTAATTTCTGCCGCAGCCGGCTCAGCTTATCCCCATCCGTGTTCAGAATGATATCCGGTTCCGCCTGCCCCACAACGCCGCCGACGTCCTTACGGCCATAAACCTGCCCACTGTTGGAACAACCCGCCATATACCCAGCCTGGCGGCCGACCGCGCCGCCGACGTTATAGCCTACATGACTGTATCCTACCGTCCCAGCGTTTGCGCAGCCTTGAATGATTCCGGCGGAATATCCTGCGATACCGCCGGTATCGGTGTGGCTGTTGAGAACGGCCTCGGCCTCTTCTTCCGTATTCAGAGAAGATATCTGATCCAAAGCGCTGCCGGGCGCCCCCGCCTCATCCGGGCTGGACGCGTTGATGGCTGCGGTATTTTCACATTTTAACAGCAGTCCCAGGTTCCGCCCGGTGATGCCGCCGGTTGCGTTCTCTCCGGCAACCGTTCCCTCTGTCCGGCATACGGCTATCTCTCCGGCTTCCCTGTTCTGGCCCGCGATTCCGCCCACGTTCGTTTCACCCTCGACCGTTCCCTTAAACGAACAGTTCTGAATGAATCCGGCGCTGCTTCCCGCGATTCCACCCACATTAACTGCACTGCCGCCGGGAACAACGCGGCCCGAGACATGCAGGTCACGGATCACAGCTCCTTTCTGAACGAAGCGGAATAGCCCCATGTTGGAACCGGCCGCAGTGATATTCACGCCGGATATTGTGTACCCATTTCCCAGGAAGGTACCGCCGAAAGTTGGAATCGGGTCAAAACTTCTGCCGGCCAGATCCAGATCCGCGGTTAAAACAAATGTTTTTCCCTGGGACCATGTATCCAGAGAGCAGTCTGCGGCAAAGGAAAGAAAATCTTCCACCGTAGAGATTTCAACGGACGACGCCGTACTGCCTGATTGGGCGGCCGACGCCTGCGGGATGCAAAAAATGCCCAGCACACACAATGTCAGCAAAAATGCAGCAGTCCTGCGCATTCTCATTTTGCACATCCTAGATTTCTGTGTTCTCGTTTTCTGCATTCCCGTTTTCTGCGTTTCCATTTTCCGCATTCTAATCCTCGATGCCGCCATCTTCTGCGCCCTCCTTTCCGTCATGCTCTTCCGCGATCTCCTGTATTTCCTGAGTCGAATCTTCTTCTATCAATTTTGGCCGGCCCGATATCACGGAAGCGTTGATCGAGCCGTGGACAATACCGCTAAATTCGCCGTCCACCATACCCGAGATATACCCCCGGACATGACCGTCCAGATGCATCGTTCCGGACAGTGAATAGACCGGCAGATGACTTTTCAGCGTAAACGCGGTCTTTTCAATGATGACATCCCCCAACAGCAGGATCTGCGGCAGCACACCCATAACCAGGAAGATGGAAATGACCGTTCCGCGGCCAAGGCACACGCCAATGGA
>CANREE010000103.1 GCA_947629545.1 uncultured Lachnospiraceae bacterium
CCGTGAGCCAACGCTGTTCTACTTCGATTTGTTACCTTTTTGAAAACTATTGCAACTTGCTATTGCAATTTGCGATTTGTAAAATTTCTGCTATTTTTTGAAAATTTTTAGTGCATATTCTGTCGAAAAATAGTATAATAGAAAAAAGATGCCGGTTCGCCGACAAGATACGGAATCGCCGAGAAGGAGGGTATCTATGCCAACACCAGTTTCGGGCAATAATTGGGACAAGATCAGTCAGGGACTCAGAAGCGCTCAGCTCTTAAACAGCCAGCGGAAATATAATTTGTCTATGGTCAAATGCCGCCAGACCCTTGAATTCATGGTACAGGATCTCTGCGACAAGGCTGCTATCGCCACAACAAACTCGAATCAGGATCTGTCTTCCCTGATTGACGAGCTGTATTCCAGCCGCTGGATCAGCAAAACTACCTGTGAACATTATCATAAGATCCGTATGCTTGGCAATAAAGCTGTTCATGAGGGCAACGACAACGCCTATGACGCTAATCAGGCCTGCCAGCTGCTCGCCCATGAGGCGGTCACCTTCTCTAAGGATTACATGGGTTCTTCCCGGCAGAGACCGCCGCAGCGCGGATCCCAGCAGCGGAGATCCCGTCCGGATGACGGCGCCCGGACCGCTGCCCGCTCCGGCAGCACCCGAAGCCGTAAGCGTTCTCCGGAAGGCTTCCCTCTGACCAGCACGGATCTGATGCGAATCGCTATCGTGATCGTCGCCATCATCATTGTATTCGCCCTGGTGAGGCTGCTCCGTTCCGGTGATTCTTCTTCTGACGAAACCACTGCCGAGACAACGCCGGAGATCGAGACCAACATCGACCAGCCAACGACGGAAGCAGATATTCCGACGACCGCTGCGCCCGAGACCATGGCAGAGACCACCCCGGCGCCTGTCTACAAGACTACCGATTACCTAAATGTCCGTTCAGAGCCAAATACAAGCAGCCGGAGACTTGGCGTTCTGGACAAAAACGTCGAAGTAACCTACCTCGGCGATTATGACGGGACCTGGGCGATCATTGACTATGAAGGCACACAGGCTTACGTATCGAAGCAGTACTTAACGCAGGATTAATGACGTCGCGCACTGTTCCGCGACGAGAAAGCGATTGTGTTCAAAATCCCGTTCGGCATCTTTTCGGGTATATTTTCAAAATATACGCCGAAATCCAGACGGGATTTTTCCATTGCCGCAGCCGCATTGTCTTCCTGCATTGACAAACCCCTCATTTTCCACTATACTGAAAGACAGTTTTTCAGAAAGAACGTGAAATGCCATGAAAGGTATCCATTACATCCTCGGTATCCTTCTGACCTTCTGCCTGATGATCGCACTGCTGATCACCTCCATAGAAGCCGTCACATACTGGACGCCGGGCTATTATGAAAAGGAATATACAAAATATAATGTCACCGATGCCGTCCGAATGGAAATGGACGATCTTCTTGACGTGACAGACGAGATGATGTCCTATTTGCGCGGCAACCGCAAAGATCTGCATGTCCCGACCATCGTAGACGGTCAGCCCCGCGAATTTTTCAACGAGCGGGAAATCGCGCACATGGAAGACGTGCGCGGCCTTTTCATCGGCGGTCTGAGGCTGAGGCGCCTGTGTCTTGCCGGTATCGTAGTCTGTCTGGGTATCCTGACGTTATTGAAGGCTGATCTGCGACGGCTGCTTCCGCGGGCTGTTCTGGCGGGCGACGGCTGCTTCTTCACCGCCGTCTGTATACTGGCGGCAGTGATCGCTTCCGATTTCTCCAGATATTTTATTGTCTTCCACCATATTTTCTTCAACAATGACCTTTGGATCCTAAACCCGGAGACCGATCTGCTGATCAATATCGTACCCGAACCGTTCTTTCTGGATACAGCGGCCCGGATCGGACTGGTCTACGGCATATCCATCGTTTTGATCTTTCTGCTGTGTCTGGGCCTGATACTGGCCGGGAGGCGCAGAAAATAAGAAAGGACCGGCTGTAATTATATGAAGAGATTTGTTTCTGCCATCCTGTGCCTGATCCTGACCTTCCGCCTGCTGCCTGTGCATGTCATCCGGGCGGACAGCGGCTGGCCCGAAGACGTCAGCATTGAAGCCGAGGGCGGCATTGTCATGGATGCGGAAACCGGCGCGATCCTCTATGGCAAGAACATCCACAATACCTATTATCCCGCCAGTATCACGAAGATCCTGACGGCTCTGATCGTGTTGGAAAACTGCAGTCTGGACGAAACCGTCACATTTTCCCATGACGCTGTTTATAATGTAGAAGCCGGCAGCACCAGCGCCGGTCTGGACGAAGGCGATATGCTCAGTGTACGGGACTGCCTTTATGCCCTCCTCTTAAAATCTGCCAATGAAGCAGCCAACGCTCTGGCGGAACATGTGGCCGGCAGCATCGACGATTTCGCGGCAATGATGAATGATAAAGCTCAGTCTCTGGGTTGTACAGATTCCCATTTCGCCAATCCAAGCGGACTGAACAACGAACAGCACTACACCTCCGCTTACGACATGGCGCTGATCGGCCAGACTGCCCTGAAAAATGAGACGCTGATGAAGATCGTTTCCACTCTCTACTACGACCTGCCCGCCACCAGACGGAATCCGGACGGTCTGCGCATCTATCCCGGTCATAAGATGCTGAAGAAAAATATGGCCGAATATTACGAGGGCTGTCTGGGCGGCAAGACCGGCTATACATCTCTCGCCGGCAATACACTGGTCACTTTTGCCCAGCGGGACGGTATGCGGCTGGTCGCCGTCGTGCTGAACGGACATTCATCCCACTACCGGGACACGAAAGCACTTTTAGATTTCGGTTTCCAGAATTTTCAGACTGTGAAAGCAGCAGATTTTGATTCCGTTTACACGCCTGTCGAAAATGACATGCTGATTGCCGGATTTCCTGCGGCAAAGCTGTCCGGCCTGCAGCTTGATCCTTCAGGGGCTCTGACCCTCCCCCGTTCCGGCGATCCGACTTCTGTAACCTCGCAGCTAACCTACGAACTGCCGGAAGATGCACCGTCGGACGCGATCGCCCGGATCGATTACCGGTGGGGAGACCGTACGCTCGGATGCGCCTATCTGACAATGAATACCTTAGGCGACAGTGTCACCGTCCCCGACGCAATGTTGGAAGGATTTGTGGATATAACGATTGCGGCAGAGCAGGAATCCGCCGACTCCCAGGTTCCCGCGCAGGCAGAACGCCCGCCCTTCTATGTGCCGCGGATCGTCTTTCTCGCACTGGGGATCCTGGCGTCCCTGGGCATACTGTTCGCTATCTTCATAGCGATTCGTTCTTATCAGGAAAAAAAAGAAGCCGAAGCCCGGATGCGGCGGCGGCAGAAACGGATGTCCCGCATGAGCGACGGCGTATCTGCCGCAGATATCGATCTGGAAATGGAACGGCGGCGGAACTATTACACGGCCCAAAAAAGGTCATACGGCAGACGTCAGAAGCGGTCATGACAAAATATCCGGCAATAGACCATATTTGTCACGCAGCGTATTTTCTCAGGTCTCCTTCGCTGCTCTTCGCTTCTCGTGGTTATGCTCCCGCTTCTTCTGCCGGTGCTCTTCGCGTTTCCCGAATATCTCCCGGGCCGCGTCTTCATTGACCAGTTTCATGGTCTTCACCACGTAAACGCTGTCATCGTCCTTTTCCCGTTTCCGAATACGGATCTTGCCGCGAACATAACCATGCTCCGGACATACCGCAAGACAGAGGTACTGTCTGGAATTGACAGGGAACCACTGAAACTTCTTACGGAGCATCCTCCGGCATTCGCGGCAGACCATATCCGTCACATTCTTATCCGCCAGAGCCGCATCCCGCGACGGAAACTCCCGCGATACATATTTCAGATACGTTGGAAACTCCAGCCGGATCTCCTCGTCCACATCCTGCGGCAGACGATAATAATCCACCGACAGGTAATCCTGAAAAGAGCCAAAGTCGAGGGCCTGCATTACCTTACCGGTATAATAGGCGTCATCCAGCGCCCTGTGAAACGGCCGCTCTTCCTCAATCCCCAGCTCCTCCACCACCCGGTCCAGAGACAGCTTTTCTCCGCCCTCGCCCAACTGCAGGGCGTACAGCTTCTGCACGTCATAATAACACAGCGGAAACGAAAACGGATTCTCCATCTCATAGAAATCCATGTTCCGCTGAAGTTCTACCAGATCCATCGAACCCCAGGTACAGAAGACAGCCCCGCTGCCGCACCATTCCAAAAACTCACTGACGGCCTCCGGGAAATATTTGCCCCGGTCACACAGATCCCGCATCCGCAAATGCGTAACCTGTGTGATCCGGTAATGGAGCTGCATGTATACCTGCGGCGTCACCAGCTGATGATATTCGGAAACGATCTGAAGTTGCTCATCCAGCTTCACGGCGCCGATTTCAATGATCTCAAATGGAAAATGCTCTATGGAATTCTCTTTTCCGCTCGGACTCTGGTTCCATTCCAGGTCGAACACAATGTACGTAGTACTCATCATGCGTCCTGCCCATTTACAATAATTCCTGTGTGGACAGTATAACACAATTTTAAGACTATGTACAGAGACTATATAAATCAAGATAAATACTTTAGCGGGTGAATAACTGCGTCCAGTATTTCACGCCGCCGCTCTCATAATATCCAACCCCCAGTTTTGTAAAGCGGCTGTCCAGAATATTTGCGCGATGACCGGGACTGTTCATCCACTCGCTCATGACACGCTCCGGCGTATCATAGCCATAAGCGATGTTCTCACCTGCGCCGTTATAGGCAATTCCACGTTGATCGAGAACAGTATTAAAATATGTGCCGTTCGGGCGGTAATGGGAGAAAGTCCCCACGATCTCCTGCGCCCGCACATCTGCAGCCGCCGAAAGTGCCGCTGAAACGGTCACCGGAGCAAGTCCCGCCGCCCCACGCTGTTCATTGACAAGCTCCGCGATACGGGTTATGTAAGAAGCCGTCCCTTCACCGTCGTCTCCGTTCCCCCAGAAATCATCCTGACCACCCTGCTGCCAGCCTGATCCGCCGCTCTGCCACTCCTGCCAGTCCTGCCAGAAATTCTGCCACGGAAACCACTCCTCCCACGGGTCGGCATGTGTCTGCGGCATCTGCGGCTCCGTTTCGGACGGCTGCGTTTGCGGCGGCTGCGTCTCAGGCTCCTGTATTTCCGTCCCCTGCGCCATCCATGGACCCTGACCCGGGAACCACTCCTCTCCCGGGGCCTTCGTCTGTACCGGCTGCGTCTCAGGCTCCTGCATTTCCGCTCCCTGCGTCATCCATGGGCCCTGACCCGGAAACCACTCCTCTCCCGGGGCCTTCGTCTGTACCGGCTGCGTCTCAGGCTCCTGCAGTTCCGTTCCCTGCGTCATCCATGGGCCCTGACCCGGGAACCACTCGATCCCCGGCGATGCTCCTCTGGCCGGTTTTGCCAGTACACTCGATACAAAAATACCCACCGCCGCCACATAAAAAATAATCCTTTTCATCTGTTTTCCTCCTCTGTTTCACAAATTTTACATTTTTGTTACAAAGTAATGCTAACACACAGAAGCTGGCAATTCCATAGGGAACAACTGGCAGCATTTCCATAACTTCCATAACGGACTGAAAAAATAGTCAGAAATTCTTCCATTATCGTAAACACACTGTTATAAATCTTCATTGTTTAGTTCTTGTAATTTTTTCCCACTTTTTGTATAATGTAGTTTATCGACAGGCGAACAGACGCAGCCGCAGGATGCGTTTGTTTGGTATTGCCACATCTCAGGAAAGGACTTGGAAGATTATGAAGAAATCTACCTTTCGCCATGCGATTGCTTTTGCCCTCGCACTTACTCTCTGCACGATGACGCCGGTTTCTGACGGACAGGCGGCGGTAATCAGAACCCCGTCAGCCGATGGGGTCGTTACCTACGGCAACGGTGTGGCCGTCATTGATGCTTCCCATACTTCAGATGGTTATGTTATGATCAGATATACCGGCGGTGCGAGACGAATCAAGGTTCGTATTACCAAGAACACCCAGTACACTTACGATCTGAATGTCTCCGGCGCCTACGAGACCTTCCCTCTGACTGAAGGCAACGGGGTCTATTCGGTGGCGATTTTCGAGCAGGTCGAAGGAACCATGTACGCACAGGCAGTGAATCAGACGATTAATGTGACCCTTTCTAATGACAAACTGCCATTCCTGTATCCGAACCAGTTCTGCAACTATAACGCGATGTCCGCTGTCGTCGGTGTGTCCGACTCTGTATGCGCCGGTATCACCGATCCGCTGCAGAAAGTCGCCGCCATATACAATTACGCAATAAACAACCTCACCTACGACTACAATAAAGCGGCCACTGTCCAGAGCGGCTATCTGCCCAATATTGACAGCACGCTGGCAACTCGAAATGGTATCTGCTTCGACTACGCGTCCATGATGGTCGCTATGCTGCGTCTGCAGGATATCCCGTCAAAACTGGTCATCGGCTATACCAGCAACCAGTATCACGCATGGGTCAGTGTCTACACAGATGAACAGGGCTGGATCGATAATGTTATCTTCTTTAACGGCAACGACTGGCGATTTATGGATCCGACTTTCGCCTCCACCGGCAAGGGGAATCCGTCCGTCACCGAGCATATCAAAAACTCCGCCAATTACTCCGCGAAGTTTACCTACTGAACGAATGGAGGTTATCCGTATGGCGAAGACGAAATCACCGTTTAAAGGGCTGGCTCTGGCCGGCTTCTGCATGCAGATATCATTGCTGTTCAAGTCCGCCGTCCCGATCTATGAGGGACTGGCAGTCATGGCAGAGGATGCCGCCGATGAGAACGAGAAGAAGATTCTCACCGGCATGTCCGATAAGATCCGAATGGGGGGTTCCTTCAGCGAAGCGGTTACGGAAGCGGACTGCTTCCCTCCTTATATGGTGGAAATGATCGTCCTGGGCGAACGCACCGGTACGCTGGATGTGACCCTGGAAGGCCTTTCCGATTACTACGAGCGTGAGACCAGACTGGCCGAGAGCCTGCGCAGGGCCCTTACATACCCGGCCATGATGGTGTTCATGCTTCTTGTGATTTTATTCATCCTGTTCACAAGGATCATGCCGATCTTCTCCGGCGTCTATGAGCAGCTGGGCGCGGCGATCCCACCGGTGGCGCAGGCCGCCATTCACATCGGCGGTATCCTGAGCGGCGTGGCTCTGGCCGTCATCGTCATTCTGGCCGTCGCCATCGTCATCGTCCGTCTGTTAAGCAGCAGCGGCAGACAGCCGGCATTCGCCGTGGCAGTTATGAATTTCATCAGTTCCCATTCGAATATCAGCCGGATGAGCGCCCTGCGCCGGTTCTGCAGCACGATCTCCGTGACGCTGCGCTGCGGCCTGCGGCTGGAAGAAGGCATGAATATGGCGGAGAAGCTGGCGGATCATCCGCAGATTTCTGCATCCATCAAGAAAACCAATGAACTGGTGCTTCAGGGCAGCAGCTTCTACGACGCGGTGAAGGACGCGGAACTGTTCTCCGGCTTTGACCTGCAGCTCCTGCGCGTGGCAAGCCGCGCCGGTCAGCTGGAATCCATCCTGCGCAAGCTGGCCGACGATTATGACCAGAAGAC
>CANREE010000104.1 GCA_947629545.1 uncultured Lachnospiraceae bacterium
TTGATCATGTGCTCCACCTTCTGCACGCGGTCCGCCTCATTCTCAAAGAGGCCGAAGTTATAAAGTCCCTCGGAAATGATGTAATCCACGGTGGCCCGCTCATTCAGCGAAGCCGCCGGGTCCTGGAATACCATCTGTACGTTGCGGATGACTTCCCGGTCCAGGGCGTGGGAGATCTTGCCGGAAATGCGAACTCCCTTGTACTGGATCTCGCCGGCTGCCAGCGGGTTCACGCGGATGACCGCACGGCCAATGGTCGTCTTGCCGGAACCGGACTCGCCGACCAGGGAGAATGTCTCGCCCTTATAAATGTCGAAGGACGCGTCCGTGACAGCCTTTACGGCGCTGTCGCCCTTACCGAATGTAATATCGATATCTTTGATCGACAACAGGATCTCCCTGCCGTTCTCCGCGATTGGGCCGTGCTCCGGGAAGAGGGAACGGCCTTTTTTCTTTGTTTCTGTGTTTGCCATCTTGCCTTCCTCCCTTAGATATTAAATGCTTCCATCAGCTTGCCGTGGATATCCTTGATACCTTCTGGTTTTTCAACCTTCGGGGCTCGCGGATCCAGAAGCCAGGTCTTCGCATAGTGCGTGTCCGTTACCTTGAACATCGGCGGTTCCAGAAGCGTGTCGATCTTTAAGCAGTACGGGTTGCGGGGCGCGAACGCGTCGCCCACAATGCTGTTATACAGGGACGGCGGCGTACCGGTGATGGAATACAGCTGCGTATTCCGCTGGGCCAGCTGTGGCAGACTGGACAGAAGCGCCCAGGTGTACGGATGGCGCGGGTCGTAGAAAACCTCCTCCACCTTGCCCACCTCGACCACCTGTCCGGCGTACAGCACCGCCACGCGGTCGGCGACATTGGCGACCACGCCCAGGTCATGGGTGATAAATACGATGGTAAATCCGAACTCCTTCTGCAGATCCTTGATCAGCTGCAGGATCTGGGCCTGAATCGTCACGTCCAGAGCCGTGGTCGGCTCGTCGCAGATCAGGATCTTCGGCTGGCAGGACAGGGCGATTGCGATGACGATACGCTGTCTCATACCGCCGGAATACTGGAACGGATAATCGTCAAAACGCGCCTCGGCGTTGGGAATGCCGACCTTGTGCATCAGTTCAATCGCACGCCTGCGGGCTTCCACCTCGGAACACTGCTGGTGCTTGATAATGACGGAAGAAATCTGCTTGCCGATGGTGATGATCGGGTTTAAGCTGGTCATCGGGTCCTGGAACACCGTCGCAATACGGCGTCCACGGATCTGCAGCCAGTCCTTATTGTACTTGACGCTGGCCAGGTTCAGCACGCAGGTTCCGTGAAGCTGATCCGGCGTCTCATCCAGATATTTCACACGGAACGCAACCGTATCGAAGACCGCACTGCGCTGTTCCTCATCATTCAGATTTACGCCGATCTCCATGGCCTGCTTCAGGGCCAGCAGAAGCTTGTGGGTCAGCTGGATACGCTTCACCAGACCGTAGCGGCCTACGGACAGGCGGATCTCTTTGCCAAGGATCTCATTGCGCTTCTTCGTCTCCTCAGAAATCTGCCCTTTGATCTCCTGCTCATACTTCGCCTTCAGCTCCGCCATCTGCTTATTATAGCTCTCGATAAAAGCGGTGTCCTTCGCGGCCTCCGCCTTGCGGGCTTTCTCTTCCTCGGCCTCTTTGTTCTCTAATGCCTTGATCTTCTCGTCGTATTCCTTCAGCTTCTGATCGGCAGCCTTAATGCGATCCTTCTCATGATGGGGATCATAGGTCTGCTTCTCATTGAAGAGGTTGGTCCGCTTAAACTTCATGTCTGCAATCTCTTTCTCGATCGCCACGCGTTCCTCTTCGCTTATAGACTCACGGCTCTTTTTCTCCGCCTCCAGCGCCTTCATTTTCTTAAATGTCTCAGCACCAAGCTCATAGCGGGAGATCTCGTTGAGCCTCGACAAAGTTCCCTGCATCAGCTTTCGGGCACCCGGCGTCAGCTTCACCACCGTGTCAGCCAGCTCCGGATCGTCGAAAATCAGCTTACCCTCATCAATATAGCCATTGGAGTCCGTCATCCCCGCGAATGTCTTCGTCAGCACGGATTTGCCGGAACCGGACTCGCCCACGATGGCGATGGACTCATTTTCATAAATGTCCAGACTGATGTTGCGGATCGCGGTCAGAATACGGCCGCGGACACGGAATTTCACTGTCAGATTCTGGATCGACAGCAATACCTTTTTCTTCTCTTCCATATCGCTGTCCTCCTTACATATGCGTCCGCGGGTCGGACGCGTCGCCTAAGTTCTGGCCTGCTACATACAGCACCACCGTGATGACGGATGCAATAGCGACCGGACTCCAGAACTCGAGTTCCCAGCCGGGCGTCACCATCGCGCCTTCTGCCGCATAGATCAGCTTACCCAGTGACATATCGCTCATGCCCAATCCGATGTAGGACAGGAACACTTCATAAGAAATGTAGGACGGAATCTCCGTCGCCAGCAGAGTCACAATCACAGAGGTCATAAACGGCAGGATATTCCGCATAGCGATCTTCACCGTGGACGTGCCCAGGCATCGGGACGCCAGATTATACTCGCGGTCACGGATGATAATAACCTGGGTACGGATAAAATAAGCAATGCCCAGCCAGCCGATGACTGTCAGCGCAAATACCATCGTCCAGAATGTCGGAGCAAAAAGCATGGCCATGACGGAAATGATCAGGATCGTAGGCACATTGCCAACAATGTTATAAACCTCGATCATGAAGGCATCCACTTTTTTGGAAAAGCCCCAGACCGCGCCTACAAGCACGCCAATCGTCATATTAATGGCGCCGCAGATAAAGGCCAGCGATATTGAGATGCGGGATCCATTCCAGATTGCGTCAAAAGTTGACTCACCGGACGCACCCGCGCCCAGAATCCAGTGGATGTTCTTTCCGAAATATGCCATGGCTGAGGCCGGCGACAGGTGCTTGGAATTCGGATCCATCAGGTTCGCGTAAGCATCGTAATGGGTCACGCTCGGATAAATATAAGCGAACAGGATCATAAACAGCAAAAGCGACAGAATCACAATGTTCACCTTATTGCGAAAGAATACGCGGAACACGGATTTCCAATAGGAATAGCGGGGAGCCGTGATCTTCTCGGACTCCAGCTCGTTGTGGTCCACGCGGGAGAACAACTCCTCCTCTGTAAAGCCAAGTTCTTTATAATTGATCTCCATTCCGCTCACCTCGCTTTCGTCGAGAAGGATATTCTCGGATCAACCACACTCATCAGCACATCGCCCAACAAGAGGGAAATGACGCTTAAAACCGCGTAGAACAGTGTCACACCAACAATTACGCCGTTATCGTACTTGTTAATCGCGTTGGTCAGCAGGTTGCCGGCGCCGGGAACGCTGTACACACGCTCGGTAATGATAGCTCCGGTCATTGCAAAGATCACGCTGCCGGGTACGCCATGAACGATCGGGATCGCCGCATTCTTCCAGATGTGTTTGGTAAAGATTTCTCTCTCCGACAAACCGCCGGATCTGGCAAACTTTACATAGTCAGAATTCATCTGGTCGATCATGTACCGCCGCATCCACCGCATCAGGCTGGCTACAGACGGAAGTGCCAGAGAGATTACCGGCAGAACGTACATCATCTTACTGGACGAGTCCATATCAAACAGCGTCGGGAACCCAAGCTTGCCGCCAATGGCCTTGAACAGGAATATGTATGCCAGACTTGGGACCGCGATAATAAACATAATATAAAAGGTACCGATCTTGTCGACCAGCTTATCCTTCTGAAGCGCCATCAAAAGCCCGACCGGAAGTCCCAGAATATAAGCCAGAATCGTGGAAATAATGCCGATCACAAATGAATATCCCAATCTGGAGAAACCCTTCTTTGTAGTGGTCACATTCGTATAATCGTCCTCAAACCATTCCCGATTTGTAGCTACCGCTTCCCGTGAACCCTGAACGTAAGTCGCTGTGTGCAGATTATCGGCACGTTCCGTTGTTATGCCGGTAGGATAGGTCACTGTGCTCATTACATAAGCGCCCTGGGAATCTGTCATTGTCGTAAATACGTCGACGCCGCGATTCACTGTGTAGGATTCACCCAGATTCAGCGTCAGCAGATTCTGGTGAATATAGGGAAATAAATGATCGATATACAGCAGGTATTTATGTTTGGTGCCGTTGCCGATAATCGCCGGGGAGAGAACCTTTTTCGTTGCTCCCTTCGGATTCTTCACCGGATCGTACAGGGTGAAAGAGAGGCCCCTCTTCCCAATGTCGACATTATCCGGAACATAATGGATATTATCCACAAAGAACATCTGTGTAAAATATGTAAACGCACGCTTCAGGAGCGGAATATCCCTTGTAGCATACAACTGAGCCTGACCGCCGTCACGAAGCTGACCATTCTTCTTGGCATCAGCATCCAGACGTACAATCGTATAACCACGGGACTGATAATACTGCGAAAACTGTTCCACATACTGTGCCGTAATCTCGGAATCCTTCTCTGCCGTCCGTCCGATCATAACGGCGTCGGCGCGGGTCTCCTCGTCAATCTCACCCTTTACGGCCAGTTCATTGATATAATCCGCATAGGGTACATAGTCCAGATATCCGAAGGCTTCCCAGCGGGTCTGCTCGTATGTGATTCGCGAATTGCTGGCGGTATGATTGTAATTCGGGTCGCCGGCGAAGATCTTATTCCTGTCGAGCAGGGAATAGATCAGGAGCATAACGATCAGAACAACACAGATCACGGAAAACAGACCGTGCAGCAATCGTTTTAATAAATATTTTCCCATTCTTCTGACCTCGCTAATATATTAAGTTCCTACAGTAAGACTATCACTGGCAGATTCTTCTGCATACTTACGAATTCCGGAAAACCTGCCACCGGCAGCCTTTCCTGTATAACTGTTAGATTGCGGCAAGGGGGTGGAGTACCCACCCCCTTGCGGTTAATCACGGATAGTATTCGTTCTGTTCAGATCAGATCAGAATTACCACAGACCCAGGTTCTTGCACATATAACCATAGGGCTGAATCGTATCCAGATAAGACTGCGCATCGCCGTAGTCAGGACCCCAGCCGGAGCCGGTGGACAGGTCGAAGTTGCCCTCGTTGCCCTTGCTGAAACGGTAGGTTGCGCTCTCCTCATCGGTATCCTTCTGGAACTCAATCAGGTTGATGATGACTTTGCCATCCAGCGCGCCCTCGATGCTCTGCTTGACGACATTCGCCATCTTGGTGGGGATTTCGGAATAAGAGCCGTACGGATAGTCAATGTAGATCGGGTTCTCAGCAGAAACCTCGACGCCCACCTGAGCCAGCTCTGCGATTGCCATATCCAGCTCTGCCTTCGCATTGTCTACATTGTACCAGCCGTCAAAGCCGTCGCCGGAACCTGCGCCGCTGTCGCCGTTGGGATCCCATACGGTGATCTTCACGCCGTCAGCATCAAGCTGCGCCTGCTCGATCACGCCATAGGCAGTACCTGCCGCGAAGTCAGTCGCCGTGCCGTTGATATCCACAGTCACATCCTCGGACAGGAAACCAAAGGTGCCAGGCGTATAGGAGTTACGCAGGCGGGCCAGCTTCAGCTCATCGCCGACGGAAACCGCATTGTAGGAACCCTTGTCAAACGCCTCAGACAGAGCCAGACGGAAGTGCTGGTTCACCATTGCCTCACGGGTGCGGGCAATGTCGTCCTCAGTCTTCGGGGAAACGCCGACATCCGGGTTATCATAGTTTGCCCATGTACCGCGGTTGACATTCCACCATCCGCAGTAGGTGGTGCCAGCACCGGAGGACACATAGGAGAACAGATCGAAGTAGGTACCTTCTGTTCCGTCCACAGCTGTAGTTGTTTCCGTCTTCATCAGTTCCAGCGCAGAAGAATTGATGCCGCATCCGGAGATGGTGCCTTCCTTCGCTTCATTGTAAGCACGCAGCACATCGCTACCGTCATTAAAGCTGTAAACCAGATTCGGCGTATTGATCGCGTCAAAATTCCAGTAGGTCGGGTTCGCTTCATAGCGAGTCGTATTCTGCGCCGTAAAGTTAGTGATCAGGTAAGGTCCGCAGTAAGCGATGTTTGCCGGAGTCTTACCAAAGTCACCGGGTGTGTAGGTCTCGCCCTCGCAGCTGAAGGTACCGCCCTGAGAACGGTAGAAGTCGCGGTTCAGCGGAGCGAAGCAGGCATATCCCAGCATCGTTGTGAACGGAGCGAACGGAGCTTCCAGCGTATACTCAAGCGTATAATCGTCAACGGCTTTCACTCCAACCTGAGTGAAGTCTGTGATCTCACCATTCAGATAAGCTGTGAAGTTCAGCAGGCCGCAGCCGTCGATGTTGGTCAGCAGATAGCCCAGCGCATCCGCATTGTCCAGAAGGTGCTCCATGGAAGCGACCCAGTCATCAGCGGTAACTTCGCCGATTTCGGTACCCTGCTGGTCAACCCACTTTACGCCCTTACGGATGTGGAAGGTGTAGACCGTTCCATCATCGGAAACCTCATAGCTCTCGGCCAGACCCGGCTGCTGTACGCCCTTGGCATCGTACTCCAGCAGGTTGTCATAGGTGCCGGAAATGAACATGGAATCAGAAGTATAGGAAGTAGCGATGGTATCCCAGATATTCACGTTGTAGCCGTTGGACACAACATAAGTATCTGCAAACGTATAGCCCTTGCCTTCCAGATACTCCTTGGCTGCCGCACGGTAATCGTCAGCGGTCGCTGCCTCGTTCCACAGGGTGAGCAGATGGGTACGATCCTCGGACTTAATCAGCTCGTTGGTTACCAATAATGTGTGATAACGGTACTCGTCCAGACCCCACAGGGTGGTGGCAGCGTTGGTACGCGGAACCACACGGCTAAAAGAGTAGTTACCGCCCGAAGTATAAATCGGCAGGAACGCGCCGGACTCAAGCAGCTTGGCCTCAGCCAGAGCCATCATCGCCATACGCTTCGCACCAGTTTCTTCCTTGGCTGCGGCATACGCATTGCTGAAGTCGCCAAGAACTGCATCATAAATCGTCTCGCACGCCTCGTCATAATCCATGGCGTCGATTGCAGCCCAGTCAAGGCTCGTGTAGCCGCCTTCTTCAGCCCCCCCGGCAGTCTCGTCCGCCGGAGCAGCCGTGGTCTCTTCTGCCGGAGCAGCTGTGGTCTCAGCGGCTGCCGTTGTCTCTGTCGAAGCTGCGGTAGTGGTTGTGGAACCGCTTCCGCCGCCGCAAGCAGCCAGAGATGCTACCATAGCCGCAGCAAGAAGCATGGCCAGCACTTTGTTTGCTTTTTTCATCTTTGTTTTTCCTCCTCTTTTATTCTTGGATTTATCTTTAACCTTTTAAAATATCATCTCGCTTATGCCATAAGGCCTTCGGCAGGCAGACATTTTAAAAAGCTAAATTCGATTGTATCTGCACAAAGCGGGTCGATGAGAATCTCAGAAATAAAAACACGCGGCCGATTCAGATTTACATAAAGAAGCCTTCTTTCGGCGGCCGC
>CANREE010000105.1 GCA_947629545.1 uncultured Lachnospiraceae bacterium
CTCACATGGGCGTTGGTGTGCATCCGGTTGTCCTCCTGGTTATTGAAGGCGAAATGCTTGATCGTCGTGCCCACGCCGGGATGTTTCTGCACGCCCAGCGTATCTGCCGCCGCGCACATGCCTGCGATCAGCGGATCCTCGGAATAATACTCGAAATTGCGTCCGCACAGCGGGTTGCGGTGGATGTTCATGCCGGGAGCCAGCCACAATGTCACGCCCAGTTCCTCCATCTCCTCGCCCACGATGTCTCCGGCTTCCTCAATCGCTTCCACATCCCAGGTCTGGGCCAGCAGCGTCGCGATCGGAATCGCCGTGCAGTACTGATAATAATGCGTCGCGTCGTCCGGGATCTCCGGCTTCGGCGCATCGGCTGTCAGAAGCTCCATACCCGGAATCGGCGCATCCCCGATCCCCGGGATCTGGTTGCCGTCATGATCCACGACAAAATGCGTCGCCAGACGCAGGCCCGCAGGGCCATCCGCCAGGATCATGTTGCGGATGTTGCGGTCGGGAAGCATCAGGGAAGTCGTATCGCCGGCCGCGCCCGGGCATGCCGCCGATGCGGAACCGATCACAGACTCGCCGCCGAAACCGCCTCTTGCCGTGCCCACGCACAGCGTCGCCATCTCCTCCACGGTCAGCTGGTTCACCAGTTCGTCAAGCGTGTGAGTTCCGGCCTTTACTTCGTCCATGGTAATCTTGTGTCCGTCGGTATCCGGCTCCGGCTGCGCGCCCGCGCCGATGGGGGTATAAACTGCCGTGAAGCACGGAAGCTTTGCCGCGTCGACCGCCAGTTTCGGTGCCGCCGCCTTCTCCGCTTCCTCGCTTCCGTAGGTATAGGACTTCGCGCCCGCGCAGGAGAGCATTTCCATCTCCACGTCCGGCTTCAGATAGTTCGCAAGCTTCTCCGTCACCACTTCCTGATCAAGAACCAGGGCCGCCGCAATCTTCGTCGCACGGGAATTTGCGCCCACACGCACGTAATATGTACCCGGCTCCAGGATATACGCCGCTTTCGCCTCGCTGTAGGAAGCCATCTCCGTCACCTGAAAGCCGATGGTCAGCGTCTGCTTCTCTCCGGGAGCCAGAAGCTTCGTCTTCGCATAGGCCGCCAGCTCCTGATAGGGCTTCTCCAGCGCGCCCTGCGGAGCAGAATAGTAGACCTGCACCACTTCCCTGCCGGAATAGACGCTGCCGGTGTTGGTAACCTCTGCAGAAACTGTAACCTGATTGCCGTCTACGGTTACGGACTTGCAGTCGATCTCAAAGTCCGTATAGGATTTGCCGTAACCGAACGGATAGGCCGGCGTTACGCCGAAGGTATCAAAATACCGGTACCCGACGTAGATTCCCTCTTTATAGTACTCGTCGTTGACATCGCCGTTCACATGGCTGAAATTCATCGCGCCCGGATAATCTGCGTACTTTTCCGCCCATGTGGTCGTCAGATGCCCGCTGGGCGTTACCTTGCCCAGAAGCACGTCCGCCAGCGCGTAGCCGCCGATATTGCCGGCCTGGCTCATCAGAAGGATCGCGCCGATGCCCTTTGTCTGCCGCAGGAAGCGGGTATCCAGTACGCCGCCCACGTTCAGCACAACGATCACATTCGGATAGCAGGAAGTCAGGGCTTTGATCGCCTCCTCTTCCACCTCAAACAGTTCAAAATCTCCCCGCTCCGGAGCCCGGTCCTTGCCCTCGCCGGAATTGCGGGACAGAACATAGATAGCGGTATCCGTCTCCGCAGCGTCCATATCCGCCTGCGTCACCGGAATGATCGCCGGCTCCTTGAACGGACAGTTGAACAGATACATCATCGCCGCCGGACCTTCCTCGGCGATCTTCTTCGCGAAGTCGGCGTAATACGCCTTCCGCGCGTCCTCAACCACCTGATCATAGCGGTCAAGCCAGCCCTTTGTGGTCACTGTCAGCCCTGCGGCTTCCAGCCCCTGCTCCACGTTAACCACTTCCCGGCTGTTCACGTCGCCGGAACCGGTACCGCCCTTGATGGTCCGCCGGCCGCCGTTTCCGAAAAGCGCCACCTTCTTCGTCCCGGCCTTAAGCGGCAGAGCTCCTGCGTTCTCCAGAAGCACCATGCCCTGTGACGCAACCTTCCGCGCCCGCTCCATGTTCCTGATCTCCCGCTCGCTTACCGCCGGTGTCGTCGATGCATGAAACTTTGCCATTCCTGTATCCCTCCTGTTAGTAAGTTATTTTCAGCCTTGCGGCTTCTATTACACACCCGTTATCGAAGATGACACCAACATCATCGAATATAATAATAACACAAAAGGACGTCACCCGCCACCCGAATTTCCACCGTATGGCAATCTTTTTCAGCAATCCGGCCTGTAACCGGCATCACGACATCCGTATAAGTAACCGGCCAGGTCTTCGCCTGCAGAGCGGCTTCTCTCCGGCCCTTCTCATCCATGGCCGGGAACCCGCCCTGACGGTAGTCCTTCGTATTGCCTTCCCAGGCTGCCGCGGGCTCTCCGTCCACCAGCACCTTCACGCTGCAGCCCGCGCCGCTCTTCAGATGCAGGACAAAGTCCTTCGGCTCATCTCCCAGCACACAGTCGCCGTAGCGCAGCACGCCTTCCCGCGCCGGGTCCGCCTGCGTCACCGCTTTATAGGAGAACTGTCCTTCGGTCAACAGCATATTTTCATAATCGTCATAGTGGTCGGCGCGGATCTTCTTCGTCAGATCACGCCGGCCCGGACGCAGGCCCGGAACCTCCACATCAGCCGTCAGCCTCTGATCCGCGCTGGACGAGCCGGCGAAGATCCGATAACAGCCTTCCTCCACCATTAACGTCCCGCTGATGGTGTCGTAGAAACGCAGCTCCTCCACCGGCACCTTAAATTCCACCAGGCGGCTTTCGCCGGGTTTCACCGCTTTCACGCGCTTAAATGCCAATAGCTGCCGCAGTGGCTTCTTCACTCTGGAAGCCGGAGCTGCCGCGTAGATCTGCGCCACCTCGTCGCTTGCGCATTTGCCTGTATTCGTGATCTTCAGACTGATCTTCAGCTCCCTGAAATCCACCAGATTTACGCTCAGATCCGAATACGCGAACGCCGCGTAGGTCAGGCCGTAGCCAAAGGGATACAGCACCTCGCCTTCAAAATACCGGTAAGTCCTCCCGCCCTTGATGATATCATAATCATTGATATCCGGCAGCTGACTGTCATCCAGATACCAGGTCTGGTTCAGACGTCCCGCCGGGGCATTCAGGCCGAACAGTGTCTCCGCCATCGCGCAGCCCATATCCTGGGCGCCTGTGGCGCTCATCAGGATCGCCGACGCTTTCTGATGGATCGCGCTCATCGCGTAGGGGAAGTTGGTAAATAAAGCCACCACCGCATCGGGTTTTACCGACGTCACTGCGTCGAACAGCTTCTGCTGCGGAGCCGGGAACGCGATGGACTCTCGATCCAGAGTCTCCTTGCAGTCGATCAGGGAGTGACAGCCAAGGGCCAGCACCACCTTCTTCGCCACGGCCGCAGCCTTCTTCGCCTCCTCGATGCCACAGGAAACTACTTCCATGACAAACTTCGCAGGCTCAGCCCCGCGTACGGAACGGACAGCGCCGGCCGCATCCACAGTCAGGGGCGTGTCGAAGCGGTCGGTGATGGTTACCGTTACGCGCTTCCGGTCATCAACGGCTCCGCTGCTGCCTGCCGCCGGGGCCGTCTGCGCGCCTGCGTTTTCGGAATCCATTCCGCCTTCCTGCGCTTCCTCAAACAAATGGAAGATCTCCACCACAAACCAGTCAAACGCCTGATCCTTCTCCGCCGCGATTCGTCCCATTTCCGCCGCATCGCCGGGCCCCATAGGCATCCGCAGGTTCCAGAGCTTCCCGGTGCGGACGCTGCGCAGCGCGAAATAACCGCCGTCCCAGGCCTCCTTCACGAACACATCCGCCTCATCCGAAAGCATCAGCGTCCCGTCATCGGCGATCGCTACCGCCTGATCGCCATACTTAAATACCACCCGGTCCCAGCCGTCCACGCAGGCGCTCCCCTTTCCCAGGATCTCCGCCACGCCGTCCTTTAACGTCTTCTTAAACGGCGGCTCGCCGCCGTACCAGTCCTGATACCAGGCGTCCGCAAGCGGTCCGATCACGGCCAGATCCTTCGCGGGCATCGACGCATCCAGCGGAAGCGCGCTGTTCTCATTCTTCAGAAGAACCACAGCCTCCCGCGATACCTGGCGGCAGATCTCTTCGCTCTCTTTCGAGCAAATATCGGCCTCGGTCACCTTGTCATAGGGATTGCGGACCGGCTCGTCGTAGATACCCAGGCGAAGCCTGGTGCGGAACATATTGCGGACAGCGCGGTCCACTTCCTCCTCGGTCAGAAGCCCCAGCTCCCAGGCCTCCATTGCCGCCGCGGTCACGCCTTCCCTGCCCTCGGACATGGCATCCACGCCGGCCCGGATCGCGTTCGCTACCGTCTCCGCGTGGGTTCCGTAATAATGATGGGCCACCGCTACCAGGCCCATGGCGCCGCCGTCGCTGACCGCGTGCTTTAAGCCGTACTGGTCTTTCAGAATATCCTGCACTTCATGGTTAAGGATTCCGGGCGTGCCGTTGATCTTATTGTAGGCCGTCATAACGGCCTCGGCGCCGCCGTCCTCGATCGCGCGGCGGAACGGCTCCAGATAAAGCTCATATTCATTGCGGGGATCGATGGAAGAATTCTTCCAGTTCCGGCCTTCCTCCACATTGTTGGCATAGAAATGCTTAAGCGTAGACGCGATGCGCAGGTACTTCGGATCATCGCCCTGCATGCCCTGAATATAAGCGGACGCCATCGCCCCGGTCAGCACCGGGTCTTCACCGTAACCTTCCTCATTCCGGCCCCATCGGGGATCCCGCTCCAGATCAATGGTCGGCGCCCAGCGGCTTAAGCCGCGGTCCGGATGGCGGTGGTAAATCACCCGCGCCTCGATTCCGGTAACCTCGCCGGCCTTTTTGATCATCTCCGGATCCCAGGTTGCGCTCATACCGATGGGCTGGACGAAAGAAGTCGTCGGCTCCGGGATCTTCAAATCGTTCTGGTCATTCCTCGCCTCCACGCCGTGAGCGGCCTCGCCTCCCACATTCATGCCGGGGATCCCAAGCCTCTCCAGATCCGGAACGCTGGACGCCAGGCAGCTTAATTTCTCCTCGATCGTCATCTCGGCAAGAAGCCAGTCCAGACGCTTCTCGACCGGTAACGACGCATCCCAAAACGGTGTGTGTTTCTTACTCTCCATTCTTCTGATCTCCTCCATTTTTCGATACAAAAGATCTTCTGCAGGGGGTTCTGCATAATGCGTTATTCCATACCGGACAGATACTTATACACCCGCCGGCTCCGCTGCGTCAAACTCCATGACAAACGGCGCTTCCTTCCTGCATACCTCCCACCTTGGAAGGTCCCCGCCATTGGGGTCGCCGGTCTTCATGAAATTCGTCCAATACCCAAGCATACGCCCGCTCAGTTCCCTGTCCGCCTCCGTCATCGGTCTCCAGCACCGGTTCAGGGTTCCGAACATATACCATAACTCCGCGGAATGGAACGCCCCCGCGTCGTCCCCGGGCATCTGCCTTGTAAAATAATAGACATAAGAAGGATTCTGCCGCAGCTCTTCCATCCTTTCGCTGAACGCCAGACAGCCCTCGTATAACGGTCCTTTTCCGCCGCTCTCCAGATCCTTGTCCGATATCATGATATCGTTTCTGTTGCTTCCGAGCAGATACGGGATATTCTTAATCTTTTTCCGATCAACCGTCTCATAATACCCCTGCTTCAGGACATAGCCGTCTATATTCGGCATAAATACGAGCCATTTCCCCATCCTCAGCAGTTCCTGCTGCAGCTTCCCCATGGTCTCCGTAAGCTGGGAAACCGTCATGGCCCTGAGCTGCGCAAGGTCACGCGCGCCGCTGAGACGCACAAAGAGCTCGCCGTAACCCTCTGCCTCCGACAGCGACATATCGCTGTGGAGTCCCTTTCCGTAGCTTCCGCCGCTCTGCATGACAGCCTTCGCCGCCATGTCGCCGAGAAGTTCCGAAGACACTAGGGTCTGGACGCTCATCGCCCCGGCCGATTGCCCGAAAATGGTAATATTCTCCGGGTCCCCGCCGAACGCTTCGATGTTCTCGCGGACCCATTTCAGCGCAGCCAGCTGATCCAGGATACCGTAATTTCCGGAAATTCCTCTCCCGCTCTCCGCGCTCAGCCACGGGTGCGCCAGAAAGCCGTAGACGTTCAGCCGGTAATTGACAGTGACCAGAATCACGCCCCGCTTCGCGTAAGCTTCCCCGTCAAACTCCATCTCGCTCCCGTAACCATTGGCAAAAGCCCCGCCATGGATCCAGAAAGCGACCGGAAGCTTTCCTTCGCCGCGCTCCTGCGGCGTCCAGATATTCAGATACAGGCAGTCTTCGCTGCTGGGCACCTGATACTCCGGCTCCCCATAGAATTCCTTCCCGTAGAACCCGCCTCCGCCGTCTCCCTGCACGGCCTTCGCCGAAAAATGATCCGCCTCGTAAATGCCGTCCCAGCCTTCCGTCTCCTGCGGCGGCCGCCACCGCAGTTCGCCGACCGGCGGCTTCGCGTACGGAACTCCTTTATAAATGACTACGCCGTCCCGCAGCACTCCCCTGATCTTTCCTTTTGTCGTCTCCGCAATCAGATTCATAGAATGTATCCTCCTTCTCCTCTTCCATTTTACATGGGCGGCGGCTCATTTGCAAGCATATCATTTATCCGCGGATATGAGCGTGAATCAGATCAGCGAAACGCTGGGATACAAGCAAGGCGTCACTGGCGCCTTGCTTGTATGGAAATACGAGGAGAGCGTCACTGGCGCTCTCCTCGCATGGAAATACGAAAGGGGCTGTTGCAAAATAGATGAGTAATCACCTATGGAGCAACAGCTCCATCTTTTTGCATAAAAACAGAAAA
>CANREE010000106.1 GCA_947629545.1 uncultured Lachnospiraceae bacterium
ACTAAAATATAACACAAAAGAGGGATCTCTGCTTTATTAATTATTCAGTTGTAACACATGTATTGTAAACCTACATTATCGTAATTTGCTTGATTAAAAATTGGATTGACAATTTATGTGCTCCCTGATAGAATAGGATATATCAACAACTATTCGCGAAAGTCTAGTTTAACGAATAGATAGTGCCAAAAACGGGGTGAAGTCATGAAGTTACAGCGGCTGTACAGTTTAACGCGTCAGGCCATCGACGATTACCATCTGATTCAGGATGACGACCGCATCGCTGTCGGCATCTCAGGCGGTAAAGACAGCCTGACGCTTCTTTATGCGCTGCATGGCTTGCAGAGATTCTATCCAAAGAAATTCGAGCTTCAGGCGATTACTGTGGATCTCGGTTACGAAGGTTTCGACCTTACACCCGTAAAAACGCTCTGTGAGCAATTTCTGATTCCATATACGATCATTTCTACGGATATCGGAAAAATATTGTTTCAGGTACGCAGGGAATCAAATCCCTGTTCCCTTTGTGCAAAGCTGCGCAAAGGCGCTCTCAATAAGGCGGCGGTCAATTTGGGCTGTAATAAGGTCGCATACGCACATCACAGGGATGATGTAATCGAAACCATATTATTATCATTGATGTATGAAGGCCAATTTTACTCGTTTGCACCGGCGACATATCTGGACCGTTCAGGCCTGACTGTCATACGGCCAATGATTTATGTAGAGGAAGCCGATGTGGTCGGATTCAAAAACAAATATAAGCTTCCTGTATGTAAAAATCCATGCCCGGCGGACGGTTTTACAAAACGCGAATATGTTAAAAAATTAACAAGCAATCTGCTAAAGGATAATCCGCAGCTTAAAGACAATCTCTTTCATGCAATCACTTCCAGTTCCGTGCCCGGCTGGTCGCAAGGCTGCGGCCGGCCCGCCGTCGACCATGAAAACACCCACGAATCATAAAGGAGGATCGTTATGGCCAATATTCCATATTATGAACAGAAAGACCGTGAAAACACGCTCCATCTTCGTGAAATGATCAGGGAACTGCCGCCCTACTGCTCCGACTTCTTCCGGGGGATCGAACCGCAGACCTCTTCACGAACCAGAATCGCGTATGCATATGATATGAAAGTGTTCTTCGAATTTCTCAGAAAAGAAAACCCGGTATTTGGTTCCATGGATATCCGCGATATCACGCTGGAACAGCTTGACCAGATTCGCGCAGGCGATCTGGAGGAATATATGGAATATCTGAAGTACCGCTATGATGACAAAAATCTCGAAGTAGTCAATAAAGAACGCGGTATCATGCGTAAAATATCTTCGTTAAAGAGCTTCTATAACTACTTCTACCGTCAGGAACGGTTGAAAAACAATCCGGCTGCGCTGATAAAACTGCCAAAGCTTCATGAAAAAGAGATTATCCGTCTGGATATCGATGAAGTTGCCGCACTCCTTGATACCGTGGAAAGCGGCGATTCTCTGACCAAAAAGCAACGAGACTTTCATGAAAAGACCCAGGTGCGGGATCTGGCCCTGATGACGCTTCTTCTGGGAACCGGAATCCGTGTGTCGGAATGTGTAGGTCTTGATATCAGCGATGTGGATTTCAAAAACAGCGGGATCCGTATCCACCGCAAAGGAGGAAAGGAAGTCACCGTATATTTCGGCGATGAAGTGGAGGAAGCGCTGCTTCGATATCTGGATCAGCGCAAACATATGATCCCATCCGAAGGACACGAAAACGCCCTCTTCCTCTCCCTTCAGATGAAACGGATCTCTGTGCGCAGTGTTGAAAATCTGGTCAAAAAATATGCCAGAATCGTAACACCGCTAAAAAGAATTACGCCTCACAAGCTTCGCAGTACCTACGGCACTTCTCTATATCAGGAAACCGGAGACATCTATCTGGTCGCGGATGTTCTGGGACACACGGATGTGAACACGACCAAAAAGCACTATGCTGCCCTGGATGATGCCCGCCGCCGAAGCGCTCGCGATAAAGTCCGTCTCCGTGAGGAACCATCGGAATAATACCGATGAAGATCAGATATCCGGAAACGCCGCGCTCCGAAAACAACCGCGTCAAAAGCCGGTTCCAACTGCGTCATCGGGCCGCACTGTACATAACGGTCAGGTAACGGCCTTCATGTATCGTGTCATCCTCCAGATGATTCATCCTCTTAAGGCAGTCAATATACGCTTCTGCCGAAAGCCCGAGCGCAGGCGCATACCTCTGCGCGATACTCCACAGGGAATCTCCATAGCCGATCTCGATACTCGTATAATATACGGCTGCATCGGCTGCTGCGGGTTCCTGTGCCATGGAGTTCATCAAAGCGCTCCCGCAGAAACCAAAACCAAGCATCACCACAATCGCCGCTGCAAGAAAAATTCTTCTCATAAAAAACCTCCTGATCGAACACACGTTGCGAACAAATGTTCTCTATACGTCTATTATATCATCGAACAAATGTTTGTCAAGATGTTTTTTGGATTTTTTCGAACAAAGGTTTGCATTTTTGTTCGATCTATGATAAGATAATAGCAGAAACAGAATATGTGTTCTGATTGGAGGTAAATTATGGCACAGGGGAAGATCAGCGCGAAACAGCAGGAGATACTGGAATATATTAAAGAAACGATTCTGAAGAAAGGTTATCCGCCGGCAGTCCGCGAGATCTGCGAAGCGGTTCATTTAAAGTCAACATCTTCTGTCCATTCCCATCTGGAAACCCTTGAAAAGAACGGCTATATCCGCCGGGATCCGACGAAGCCCAGAACGATCGAGATCATAGACGACTGCTTTAATCTGAACCGCAGAGAAGTCGTGAACGTTCCTTTGGTCGGTACGATCGCCGCCGGTCAGCCGATTCTGGCCGAGCAGAATATTGAGAACTATTTCCCGATCCCCGTTGAACTGCTGCCGAATCAGGAGACATTCATGCTCCGTGTAAAGGGCGACAGCATGATCAACGTCGGCATCTTTGACGGCGACCAGATTATCGTCAAAAGCCAGCCCACCGCCCGCAACGGCGAGATCGTTGCCGCGCTTGTGGATGATTCCGCCACCGTGAAGCGTTTTTTTAAGGAGAATGGCCACTACCGTCTGCAGCCGGAGAATGATGCCATGGATCCGATCATTGTTGATCACGTCGATGTACTGGGGGTCGTGATCGGTCTGATTCGGATGATGTGATCTGACCGATCTCAACGCTTCTATCTATAATACGAAGGGAGCGTCATTGCCGCTCTCTTCGCATGGATAATTCGCATGAAAATACGCACAGAGCATTTCCGCGCTCTGTGCGTATGAGATTATGGCAATATGTTTTTTATCAAGATTCTCCGATCTCCCGTCAGATCTCTGCCTCCACAAGCTTCCCATCTCTCCAGATCCGCTCCAGATCGTAGAACAGCCTGTCCTCCCGGCAGAACGCATGCACGATCATATCGCCGTAATCCATCAGGATCCAGTTGGCCGTGCCGTAGCCCTCGATCTGACGACATTCATAACCGGCCTTTCCGAGAACTTCCTCCACGTTATCCACCATAGCCTGAACCTGATTGGGATTGGAACCGTCGGCAATGATAAAATAATCGGCCAGAACGGAAACCTTGCTGATATCAATGATCTTGATATTCTGCCCTTTCTTGTCTTCCAGCGCTTCCCTGGCCAGACGAACCATCTCCGGCGCATCGGCCAGATTCTCAACATCCCTTTTCCCCTGAGCGGCAGCAGACGTTGAATCCGGGACCTTCATTTTCACTTCACCCATGTATGCCCTCCTTTTCATGTAAAAGATATTCATAAGTTCTTCTCGTCATCGGATCGGTAGCAATACCGCGTTTCTGCAGATAGCCAAGCGTCCCTTCCACGATCCGAAACAGCGCTTCGTCGATATCCTCGAAAGCCAGCCGCCTCATTTCAGGCAGATTCTCCGCTTTGTCGCGCCGCACTTCAATATAATCTGCAATATAAAGGATCTTATCCAGAAGCCCCATCGCCGGTTTGCCCGTGGTATGGCATGCAATGGCGCTTAAAATTTCCTCATCATTGATCCCATACCGTTCCCTCGCTATCCAGGCTCCCAGCTTGGCGTGAAGCACAGCCGGCGCGGCCTTTTCCTCTGCAGTAAGCGGTATCCCGTGCTTCTCGCAGCGGCTTATGTAGCTATCTTCCGGATAGCATTTGGCGCAGTCATGCAGAAGTCCCGCGATCTCCGCTTTCTCCAGCGGATAACCATAGCGCATGGCCAGACAGACGCAGGTATACGATACGCTTAAAGTATGTTCATAGCGGGATTCGCTCAGCTTCTTTTTAAGTTTTTTACGCGCGTATGCGATGAATTCATTCATGGTCTTTCTCCTGATACAGATGATGTTCTTCGATATAATCAGCCACCGCAGCCGGCACCCACTTGCGAATACATAAACCCTCCGAAACTGCCTGACGGATCTCGTGAGAAGAAATGTCCGTTTCCGCACAGTGAAGCCTGCGGATCCTTGCGCCAAAGCGGTCCTTAAGATACGCGATCTGATCGTCAAAGGAACGGTGAAACCGTTCGTATTCCCGCTCGGCCGCCAGAATTTCCGCTCTGGCCAGGACTTCCTCCGGATGATACCAGTTCTCGATCTCATATAACGAATCGGCCCCGATAATAAAATAAAACGCATCCGACGGATACACATCTGCCAGAAGCTTAAGCGTCACGGCCGTGTAGGTCGTTCCTTCCCGGGAAGTCTCGAATTCCGAGAGATGCAGTCCCTTCTCATTTTCTACAGCCAGGGAAACCATCTCGCAGCGAACCGCCGCCGGAGAAATCTCGCGTCCCTTTTTGTGCGGAGGCTGTCCGGAGGGCATATACCAGACCTGATCAAGACCATACTCCCTGTAGGCCTGCCTGCCCAGCATAAGATGTCCGTTATGAATCGGGTCAAATGTTCCGCCCATGATTCCGATTTTAGCCATCTGTACAAGCTGCTCCTTCCCTGCCTTCTGCGCCGGATTGCATACCGTTCCTCAGAAACCATATATGCCGCCGGCCCTTCGGGTCTGTATTCATCACAGCCGTATTATCGCGGCAGCTCGATCTTTCGTTTGAATTCGTCCCTTGCAGGCTTATAGAGCACAATCTTGCTTCCGATCACCTGCACTACCTCGGAGCGTGTCCGCCCGGCAATCGTGGACGCAATCTCTCTGCCGTCATCCAGACAGTTCTTCAGCACGTTCAGCTTCACAAGCTCCCGTGCCTCCAGCGCCTCGGACACCGCCTGAGTCAGTTCCGGCGTCACACCGGATTTGCCCACCTGAAAAATGGGCTCCAAATTCATTGCAAGGCCCTTTAAATAGGACCGCTGTTTTGAAGTCATATTTCTGATCTCCTACCTGTAATAATCAAATGCAAATCCGTACATCCGCACAGTATCTCCGTCCTGAATCCCGGCATCTTCAAGATCCTTAAGAATCCCCGTATCTTTCAGGAAATTCTGAAAGAACAGGAAACCCTTCTCCGATTCCAGATTCGTATATCCCAGCATTTTCTCGATCCGCGGCCCCTCGACCACATAGGCGCCGTCTTCATCCCGTTCAATGGTATAAGGCAGGTTCGAACCTGCGCGCAGCACGTTCACGTCAAACTCTTTCTCAAAGATCACCGGCGTCCGGTCAACTGTCTGCAGGACCTGATATATCGCATACAAAAGTTCCCTGACGCCCTTTCCGCTTACAGCCGATATCGGATATACAGGGATTCCCTGCGGTTCAAATTCCGCTCTCAGGCGTCCCAGCGGATCCGTATCATTGCCCTGTGCATCTAAGGTGCCGTACAGGGCGTCGATCTTATTGGCGGCGATAACCTGCGGACGCTTAAGCAGCCCGGGATCATACTTTTCAAGTTCGCGGTTGATCACATGTATATCCTCAACCGGATCACGGCCTTCCGTAGAGGCGGCGTCTACCACGTGTACAAGAACCTTCGTCCGCTCAATATGCTGGAGGAAATCATGCCCGAGGCCGATCCCCTCCGACGCTCCCTCGATCAGTCCCGGAATGTCCGCCATCACAAAGCCGGCGCCGTCGGAAAGATCCACCACGCCCAGATGGGGATCCAGCGTCGTGAAATGATAATTGGCGATCTTCGGTCTGGCGTTACTGACCCTTGAAATAAGCGTGGATTTCCCAACATTCGGGAAACCGACCAACCCCACATCCGCCAGTACCTTCAGTTCCAGCTGCACCCAGAGCTCCTGCCCCGGCTGTCCCGGCTGGGCATATTGAGGCGCCTGCATGGTAGCAGTGGCATAATTCATATTCCCAAGGCCGCCTTTTCCGCCCTTTAAGACCACTTCTCTGCGGTTTTCACCCGACATGTCGGTAATTACCTTACCGGATTCGAAATCCCTGATTACGGTGCCTTCAGGTACTTTGACGATCATATCCTCGCCGTTTCTGCCGCTGCAGCGCCGTTTGCTTCCCGGCTCGCCGTTTCCTGCGGTATACTTACGTTTATAGCGGAAATCCGTCAGCGTGTTCAAGCCCTCGTCCACCACAAAGATCACGTCGCCGCCGCGGCCGCCGTTACCACCGTCCGGGCCGCCTGCAGGAACATAAAGCTCCCTGCGGAAGCTGACATGGCCGTCGCCGCCATTGCCGGATTTAATAAATATTTTTGCACGGTCTGCAAACATAGATACCTCTTCCTGCTAAATAAATCCTGCCGTTCAGACAAGAAGGCTTCATACCAGTCAGTATGAAGCCTTCGGACAAATCCCATTACTCAGCTGCTTCCGCTTTCGGATACACAGAAACCTGCTTCTTGTCTCTGCCTTTCCTCTCGAAGCGGACGATTCCGTCTACCTTGGCAAACAGGGTGTCGTCTCCGCCGCGGCCTACGTTGTTGCCGGGATGGATCTTGGTTCCGCGCTGCCGGTA
>CANREE010000107.1 GCA_947629545.1 uncultured Lachnospiraceae bacterium
CGGCGGATTCCACACAGGTAAAACACCCACCGTTATATTTTCTCATGTTGCGAAAGGGGGAATCATTCAGGAATTATCTGTATCCAGCCCACAGTTCAGAAAAGGAAATGACAGACTCTGAACATCAGTCCGAAAAAAAAGATGCGGGGCGTCAGCCCAAAAAGAAATGATTCATTTTCGGAGGAATTTACCATGCCAACAAAATTACAAGAATATTTCCCCATGATCCGTTCGCGGGAGGAGATCATGGGCCTGATTCAGGACACTCCCGCCATGTTTGATACCTTTCGCTCCTGGCAACCCGAACAGCAGAAAGAATTTCTGGACTTCTGCAGCGGGGTTCGGGGTGTGAAGCTGCTATATGATTCCTTCTTCAAGGCGATCATGAACCCGGAACGGGATCCGGCACGCTTAAACGATCTGCTCTCTCTCCTGATGGAGCGAAATGTCAGCGTCGTGGCTGTCCTGCCACATGAAGGCGGGCGCGTTACCCCGGACACTCTGGTGGTGATGGACATCATTGTCCGGCTTGAGGACAGCAGTCTCACCACGGTGGAAGTCCAGAAATACGGCTACGCCTTCCCCGGCCAGCGGGCCGCCTGTTATTCCGCGGACATGCTTCTCCGCCAATACAAAAAACTCCGCGACAGCTTCTCCCAGGAGAAGAAACAGATGAATTACCGGGCAGTCAAGCCCGTATATACCATCGTCCTGTACGAGTCCAGCCCCTCAGAATTCCACAAGTACCCGGACACATACCTGCACCATTTCCGGCAGACTTCGGATACGGGGCTGGAATTGGAGCTGTTGGAGGAATATTTCTTCATACCGCTTGACATCATGAACGAAATCCTTCAAAATAGAGGTATCAAAAGCAGGCTGGACGCGTGGCTGGCGTTCCTGGCTCTGGACGGGCCGGAGTGGATCGAAGCGGTGCTCGCAGCGTATCCGGAATTCCGGTGCCTGTACGAAGAAGTATACGAGATGTGTCGCAACTTGGAGAGGGTGATGGAGATGTATTCGAAGGAGCTTCAGGAACTGGACCGCAACACGGTGCAGTACATGATCGACGAGATGCAGGAGACGATTAATCGGCAGGATGCACAACTGGCGCAACTCAGGAAACTGCTGGAAGAGCAGAACCTGCAGATTCAAAAGCTTCGTACCCAAACAAGTCAAGTAGAATAACCATAAGCAATAGTGAAAAGAAAAGGTAACCCGCCAGAAAGCAGACAGGCTTACCTATTATTCTAGTACAACATATGGAAAGAGCGCCGCCGGCGCTCTTTCCGCTATATGACCTTCTCTAATTCTCCCCGTTCTTCCAGTCCGGCAGCTCATCCAGCGTGATGACCCGCTCATGGTTATAGACCTTCTGAACCATATATTCCTCTGTATATTTGTTGGACAGCCTGTGGTAGCCGTTATCGGCCATGAACTCGCCGCTCCAGGTGCAGAACCATGCCCAGGGCGCCTGGTCGCGCCAGGCCAGATCCGGATCGAAAAGACAGCCGTTCTCCGAAAGCGCCACGATCTTGGCGGTCTCCGGGTAATGATCCGGGTATTCGACAGCCTCCACAAACTTGCCGCTCTGGGAGGAATAGACGAAATTCCCGGGATAAATGTCCTCGCCGATAATGTCCACATACTCGTCGCCGGGATACCAGTCTGCGGCCTGGCCGTTCCAGACCCAGATCAGGTTGTTCAGGCCGTGAACATTGGTCAGCCGGTCGTAGAGCAGCTTCCACAACTCCTTGCAGGGTTCCGGGCCTGCCGCGCCCCACCAGAACCAGCCGCCGGACGCCTCGTGAAGCGGCCGAAACAGAACCGGCACGTCCGCATCCTGAAGAATCTTAAGCTGCTCCGCGATAACGTCGATATCGTCCAGAAGCAGCGCGTATCCCTCCTCATCGCTGCCGTCCATGATGGCCGCCAGGTCGATGTCCGTGCTGTCCGTGTAGAATGTCTTATACCACAGGGCCCCGGATTTCGTATATTTTTCCGGCGCGCCCCAGTGCCAGCAGAAGGTGACGATCCCGCCCAGCTTATCGTACTCAATGGCCTGTTCGATGGATTTTCCGACCGCCCCGTGGCTGGCAAAAGACGGCGAATAGTTCATAAGATCAAGTCCCAGGATCGCCGGCTGCCTGCCGCCGGTGGCGTTCTTGATGGCGACCATTTCAGCGCTTGCCGTACCGTTGTCCGCCTGCTGCCCCGACAGGGTGTACTCGCCGTAGATCGACGTCAGGTATTTCATCAGGTTCACCGCGCTTTGCGAAGCGTTCGGATTGATCAGCACCGGCTCCACCTCAAAGGTACTGTCCGGCAGCCGCTCAGCCGAAGCGAAGGTCATGCTGTCCAGGGCGATCCAGCCCCAGTTCTTGTGAACGCCGATGCTGTGCTCTCCGGCCTCCAGATAGACCCGCCGAAGCACGGATTCACCGAAGGTCTCGTCCTTTGTGGTAAACGTACCCACCGTCGTGCCGTCCACCTGGATATCGTTGATCTTCTCTCCTCCCAGGCCCGCGCTCACCACATGGATGTCGAAGCTGCCGCTGTAGGGCACATCCACGGTGAAGGAGCAGCCGTCTCCCTCGTCCTCAAATCCGGTGAGGTAACCTTCACCGGTGTAACCTTTTATTGAATGATCCAGCTTTACTTTGCCGGTTGTCGTCATCTCCGATGCGTCGAACATATAAGAAATTTCCTCCTGTTCCACCGCCTGCACAGACCTCTCTGTTTCCTGCGCAGTCGTCTCTTCCTGTCCGGCCGTCTCCGCAGCAGCGTCCTGCGCTGCATCCGGCACGGTCTGATCTGCCGTCTCTGCGACAGTCTCCTGCGTCGTTACCGGAGCCGCCTGTTCCGCTGTCTCCGCAGACGCACCGCCGTTGCCGCAGCCGCTTATGCCCACCGCCAGCAGGCATGCCGCCAACGCGGCGCTGATACTGCGGCCCCGTAGATTTACAAGAACACGTTCTCTCCAGTTCTTAAGACTATCTACCTCTCCACTTTTTGTTTCCCAGTTCTTCACTTCTCCGCCCTGTATTTCCCTGCTCTTCACTTCTCCTCTCCTCCCTTCTCCGCATCCTTCTTCTGCCTTTCATCCCGGTAATACCATTTCTCCAGATCCTCCTCCGTCTCCGGCTTCGCCATGTATCCGCGCAGAAGCTTCTCCATCAGAAATGTCTCCGCCCAACAGCAGACTCCCGGCAGCACGAAGAGCATCGGCACCGGGATCAGCACAACGCCGAAGAGGCAGAGCACCCACATCGCCGCAAACACCACCGTGTAAGGCAGATGCCGGAAAACCATCAGAAGCGCCAGCTTAAAGCACTCCCACATGCCCATGGTAAAACGGGACATAACCGGCCAGATATAGAGGAACATACCCAGAACCACCAGAATCAGCAGCGTGTACCCCAGGCTCATGGCCGCGGCCGCCTGGCCGCCGATATTCAGGCCCAGAACCTGCGCCTGACCGTTCTGCTCGTACATACCGCTGATATAGATCCGATCTGCCGCCAGCACTGCCGCCAGCGCCGCGAAGATCAGCGTCATCATGATCCCCTGTTTCAGGTTCCGCTTAAACGCGCCGAAGAATTCTCTGGTCACGTAGCCTTCGCCGTGGCGCACCATTTTCACCATCGTGTAGTACATGGCAATGCTGGCCGGGCCAATAGTCACCACCGGGATGCAGCATAAAAGCCACAAAAGCGATACCGCGATCACGTTGCCCGCCACCGTCATAAAGCGGAAGAACGGCGTGTCCTGTCCGAAAAGCCTGTCCATATCCAATCTCCTTCCTGCCAGCCATCAGCCTCAAATCCATCGATTCCCGGCCTGATCCAGACACGGACCTCAGGCAGTTCCCTGCCTGAGGTCCGCTCCCCGTCTGTCACAGATATATAGTCCAGACGCGCCGTCCATCCGCCCTGACGGGCGGTACGCCTATCTGCCGGTTTCCGGCCGGCCACCCCGCTGGCCGGCCGGAACCATTTCCAATCCGGCAAACTTCTGATTTCAGCCCGAAAGTCTCCGGGCGAAACCCCTTACTGCCGACCGCCGGTCACCGCGTCGATGGCGTCCTGAGCCTTCTGCTTGTTGGCCTCGATCGCCTGCGACACGCTCATCTCCTTATTCACAACAACTGCATAGAAGACGTCGCCCAACGGGAAGTTGGTTACCTGATCCGCGAAATCGTTGTTGTTTCTGGCCTTATAGCCTTCCTCATAAGCCAGCTCCAGCTGTTCCTCATCCACAAACGCGGACTCGAACCAGGCAGGATCGTCACGGTAGGAGACGTCTCCCAGGAACCAGTTATTCAGCTCTTCGAAGATCTCGTAAACAGAGGTCGCGTCCTCTACGCCGACCGGGATGAAGTACGGCTGCGGGATCTCCATTGGCGTCATGCTGCCGTCGCCGCTGGGGCCTACGGGGGCCGGGCAGATACGGACTTCGTAATCGATATCGCGACCTACCAGCTGATAGGTGTTCGCGAAAGCGAACGCAACCTTGTTCTCCCAGAGAGCGTTCTCGTTGTCAGACCAGTCGTCGGTATTAAAGGGTCTCGCGGTGCCGTCCACATTGTACAGACGGTCGATGAAGTTAAAGGTCTCGATGCTCTTGGGATCGCTTAAGCCTTCGGTAAAGCCGCCGGCAACCTCAGCGTTGTTGGAAGCCAGGAATCCCTTGATGGCTCTGGTGAATACATCGCCGAAGCCGTACACATCCGTGTTGCCGTCGCCGTCGGTATCGCGGGTCAGCGTCGAGCAGTACTCCGCGAACTTATCCCAGGTCCACTCGCCCTTTGCCGCCAGATCTTCCGGGGCCTCCAGACCCATCTCATCCAGCATGTCCGCGTTGTAAGCCATGAACGTAGCGCCGGAAGGAATGGTGGTGCTGGGGAAGAAGAAATAATCGTCGTCGCCCAGCACGGCCGCTCTTGTCAGCACGTTCTGATCGTTTAAGATGTCAGAATCCGCAGGCGCGTAGCTGGAGATCTTCTGGATATAGCCGTTGGAGAACGGAGCAAGTCCGAACTGATACTGGCACAGATAGATATCGCAGTCCGGCGTGCCGTTGGTAACGGAGGTGTTGATGCTGCTGATGATGCCGTCCCAGCCCAGGTTTACATAGTCGATCTTGCAGTTCCATTTCTCCTCAACCGCACGGACCGCGTCCAGCTTCATCTGCTCGGTCTCAGCGTTGTCGTAGGAACCGCCCGCTGCTGTGATATCTTCCAGCGTCTGATATTCGCTGTCCTCAAAGATATCCCACCAGACGCCGATCTTGATGGTGCGTCCGCCCAGATCCTTGCCTTCATAGTTACTGTAGGAGCCGCCCACTACCCCCCCGTCTTCGGCAGTGGTCTCTTCCTCAGCCGCGGCAGCTGTAGTTTCCGTATCGGCAGGCGCAGCCGTAGTCTCCGTGCCGCCGGCCGCTGCCGTTGTGGACGGCGCGGCCGTCGTGGTCGTTGTGGTTCCCGAGCCGCCTCCGCAGGCCGCCAGGGAGACAACCATGGTTCCGGCCATCAGGATGGAGCCGATCCTTCCAAGTGTTCTTTTCTTCATAACTCGTGTTACCTCCTTCTTTTTTTCTGACTTGTTGCCTGCTTTCCGGTGGAAAGCTGTATTCGTTTCGGAAAGCGGGGCGGAACGGGGATGCCGCCCGCGCCCTCCGGAAAACGCCTGTTAATTAACCGACGATACCGCTTCGCTCCACGCCTTCCACAAACTTCTTCTGCAGCAGGCAGTAGATAACGATCACGGGCACCAGCATCATGATGATGCCGGCGTACAGATACAGCTGGGTCACCGCGCTGTCATGGATCTCCAGCGAGTTGGCGATGGTCTCCTGGACCGTGGAGATCCGCATGCTCATCAGCAGCCGGTTGCTGATACCGAACAGCCTTGCGTAGAACGTGTCGTTGTACTGCCACACCATGGAGAAAATGCTGACCGTCAGCACCGACGGCATCGCGTTGACCAGCATGATGCGGAAGTAGGTGTACAGCGCCCCGGCGCCGTCCACAAAGGCCGCCTCCTCGATCTCCTTGGGCAGTCCCCGGAAGAACTGGTTGAAAATGTAGATGAAGAGGCCCGACCGCAGCCCGCAGGCGAACACTGTCATGATATACATGGGTACCGGCGAGGTTAACAGGTTTACGCCGTGACCTGTGGTCAGATGCAGGATGCCGAAGATATCGAAGTTGCGGAACTCCGTGTACCAGGGAAGCATCAGGGTGTCCGTCGGGAGCACGATGGTCAGGACCACACAGGCGAACAGCACGTTCTTAAACGGGAAATCGAACCGTGCGAAGCCGTAGCCCGCCATGGAGCAGATGATGACCTGGATAAATGTCAGCGTAGCCACATAGGCCACCGTGGAAAGCAGGGTCTTCGGGTACTGCATAACGCGGTAGGCTTCCGTGTAATTCTCGAGGGTACCTTCCATCGGGAAAAGGATGACCACCGGGTTGTACAGATCCTTCGAGGTGAAGAAGGAGCTGGCAAGCATGGAGATCAGCGGCCCCAGGATGATGTAGGCGATACCCACAAGGATACAGAACTTCATAAGTCCCAGAAAGATCGCCTGGATCCGCCGGCCGAATTTCTTCATCTGCACCTTATCCACGGAGGAGAAGGAAAATGCGCACTATCCGAGATCTCGGATAGGGCGCATTATCCGAGATTTTCAATTATCCGAGGAAATTCTTAAAAATGCCT